>NZ_CP082296.1 GCF_019880205.1 Pantoea alfalfae | reverse complement strand
CAATGTCCAGTTTGCCGCCGATTTTTTCACAATACACTGAGGCTGGATTGGCCATGCCTAGCTGTTGAGGTTTATCGTTCTTGGTCGAGCAGGCAGCCAGTAATGCTGTGGAAGCAATCAGGATAATAACTTTCATAACGTCCCTCATACCTAAAGTCTAAAGTAGATTTTTACGATCTTAACCTGAGCTTAAGCCTATCAGTTAGTGTGGATTTATACATGAATTTTGTCCATTTGGGATGGTTGAGTGAGATAGGGAGTTTTGCCGCAGGCCTGTGCACTGAACCTACATAAAATTTATGGGGCACCCATGGGGCATTAAGAATCACTGAAATTCGGCTAAGTTCGAAAATGTGTACTGATAAGTGGTTGTCCATCCGTAAATAAACGGCGCTCCTGGACGATATTTGATGAATTTTAATTTCCTGAAATCACAGGGTTGTTATGTTGGCGCATTTTATAAATGCATATTTATCCATCAGGTGGCTGATCCCAGCCGCTTTGCATGTATTGAAAAGAGACAGGTTTGATGAATATCAGAAAACGTATTCTGCCAGTGGCACTGGCTGGCCTTATGATTTCCGGATCGGCATTAGCCGCAGCTGACGGCCCATCACCCATTGTGCCTAATCCGGGAACCGCCGCCGGTACTCAGGGTGCAGGTGGCGAAGTGAAATTTACCGGTGAAATTACCGATGTTTCCTGTGACGTTTCAACTGCCAGTAAAAATCAGAGCGTTGATTTAGGTAAGTGGGCGAAATCTTATTTCGAAAGCCGCAGCGAAACCACCGAAACCCCTTTCACTATTTCAGTCAAAGACTGCCCGGCATCGGTCACTAAAGTGGCCGTGCTGTTCGATGGCGATAAAGATAGCGGCGACAATACCCTGCTGAAAGTGACTGACGGTGGCGCAACTGGCGTGGGCATCAAACTCTACGAAGCTGACCGCAGCACACCGATTGCTATCGGTACCATTTCCAAAGCGGTCAACGTGGTTAAGGCTTCAGATGGGGGATCTGCCGACCTGAATTTCTTTGCCGATTATAAAAGTGATGGTGCTGAAATTGCAGTCGGTCCCGCCAACTCAGTTTCAAATTTTGTAATGGTTTATAACTGATTAAAAGCAGGGGCAACCCTGCTTCCCTCCTGAATATCAACGGCGTAAATGACTATGTTTAAAGTAATAAGAATTATTTCGCTTTTCTCTGCGTGTATGCTGAGCATGGCTGCTCATGCAGGTGTTGTGATGGGAGGGACGCGTATTATTTTTGTTGAAGGAAAAAAGGAGGCAGCGCTTTCTGTCACTAATCAGGATAAAACTATTCCCTACCTGATTGAATCCTGGATAGAGAATTTTAATTCAGATGATCACGCCCGCGTGCCTTTTATTGTCACGCCACCACTCTTCCGCCTCGATGCGGGAAAAGAGAATCTGTTAAGGATTAATTATCTGGGAATGCCCCTGCCGAAAGATCGTGAATCGGTATTCTGGCTCAATGTGAAATCTATTTCGCCTGCGCCACGCGATAAAAGTAACCAGCTGCAGGTTAATATCAAATCGAAATTTAAACTTTTTTATCGGCCCAAAGGCCTGGCGGGAAATCCGGCTGATGCCTGGCAACAACTCTCGTTTCGCCATGAAGGCAGGCAGCTGATTGCACATAACCCAACCCCTTACTTTGTCTCTTTTTATTCGATCAGCGTTAATCATCACGCCATTCAGGATCCTGGCATGATTGGCCCGGGTGAAGATCGTCAGTGGAACGTCGCTGATTCAGGCGCAGTGACATGGTCGGCCATTAATGATTTTGGCGGCATCACTGAACAACGTACGCGTTAGTCATTTATTTTGATTTGAATCCGGGGCATCAACAGTGAAAGTCACTCAACAGGCCAATACAGGGAAGAAAAAGCACGCGAAACCGCTTTACGCCTCCTCCTGGCTTGCAGGCGTTCCAGGTCTGATGCTGCTTATGTTCTGCCCGCTGCGTGGTGCGCGTGCGGATGACTACTTTAATCCGGCGGCGCTGGAATTTTCATCCGATCAGCATAACGCCGCCGATCTCCACTATTTCGCCCATGAAGGCGGCCAGCAACCGGGTACCTATCATGTCACGCTGCTGCTCAACAACCGGATGATTGATAGCCGCGATGTCACTTTTGTGCAGGGCAGAAACGGGCTTGTTCCGCAACTGACGGCGGAGGAACTTTCAGCGATTGGTGTCAACGTAAACGGCTTCTCTGCGTTCAGAAATCTGAAGAAAGATGAGACGGTTGAGGAGCTGGGTGATTTCATACCCGATGCTGCGGCCAACTTTGATTTCGCGCACCAGCAGTTAAATCTTTCCATTCCCCAGATTGCCCTGAAAATAAAAGATCGCGATTATGTCGATCCTTCGCGCTGGGATGAGGGTGTATCGGCCGCTTTTGTAAATTATAACCTCACCGGAAGCAGCAGCCGTAATGAAAGCGACCGCTGGAATTCAACGCTGCTCAGCCTGCGCAGTGGGGCCAATCTTGGCGCATGGCGACTGCGTAACACGGCCACCTGGCGCTATGATCTGGTCAGTCACTGGCAATCCCAGACTACTTATCTGGAGCGGGATCTTAAGACACTGAAAAGCCAGTTCAGGGTCGGAGATACCTACACCTCTGGCGACGTTTTTGACAGCGTGCAGTTTCGCGGTGTGCAGATCATGTCTGATGACACCATGCTTCCCGAGAGTCAGCGTGGTTTTGCCCCGGTGATACACGGCATCGCCCACAGCAATGCCCGGGTCACGGTGAGTCAGCATGGCTACGTGATTTATGAAACTGTAGTCGCACCGGGCGCATTCGAAATCAAAGATCTCTATCCCACGGCGCAGAGCGGTGATCTCGATATCACTATCCATGAAAGCGATGGCACGGTGCGAACCTTCACCCAGCCGTACTCGGCGGTGCCCTATATGCTGCGTGAGGGGCATATGAAGTACAGCGTCAGCGGCGGTCGTTATCATTACTCAGGCAGCAACAATCTACGTTCACCTGAATTTGTGCAGTCCACACTGTTTTACGGACTGCCGCATGACTTTACCGCCTTTGGTGGCGTTCAGATGGCGCAGAATTATCACGCTGTGGCGATCGGTCTGGGTAAAAGTCTTGGCGATTTTGGCTCGCTGGGAGCCGATGTTACCATGGCTAAAACCCGTTTAGCGCAAGGCCAGAGCAGCAGTGGTCAGTCAGTCCGCGCGCAGTATCAGAAAAATTTCGCCTCCACCAATACGACTTTCAGCATGGCGAGCTATCGCTACTCCTCCAGTGGTTTCTATGCCTTCAGCGAAGCCAATGCGATGACCAGCCCGACCCGCTACGTGGCTAACAAACGCAGTCGGTCAGAAATAATGGTCTCTCAGGAAATGGGTGACTACGGCAGCCTTAGCGCCTCTGCCTATGTGCAGCGCTACTGGCGTTCAAAGAGTGAAGATCGCACCCTGCATCTGGGTTTTTACAGCAATTACAAAGCCATTTCCTGGGGCATCGCCTGGTTTTACACCGACTCGACCAGCGTCCGTAAGGCTGACCGCGCGGTCTCTTTTAATGTCTCTGTTCCCTTCATCGCGCTGCTGCCAGACAGCTCCGTCAGCTACAGCATGAACTCCGGCAATGATGGGAATGTTTCGCAGCAGGTCAGCCTGTCGGGTAGCGCGTTACAGGACAACAACCTGCATTACAACCTGCAGCAGGGCCACAACAGCCAGGGACAAAATCTGAACAGCAACGGCTCGCTGGACTATCGTGGCAGTCGCGGCAGCCTCAGTGCTGGGGTCAGTCATGAACGCCACAGCACTCAGTTTAACTATGGTCTCTCGGGCGGCATCGTCGCACATACACACGGCATTACGCTGAGCCAGCCGCTGGGCGACACCTTCGCGATTGTGCGTGTGCCGGGTACGGCCGATGTGGGCATTCAGAGCAGCAGCAATGTGGTCACCGATGGTCGCGGCTATGCGATTGTGCCGTCACTTTCGCCTTATCATGAAAATGCCATCGAACTGGAAACGGATACGCTGCCCGACAATGTTGACGTCGAACTGGATGGTCAAACGGCTATCCCGACACGCGGCGCGATTGTGATGGCCGACTATGCCACCCACGTGGGTAATCGGGTGCTGTTCACGCTTAGCTGGCAGGATGCCTTCCCACCTTTCGGGGCGACGGGGCAGATCGCGCTCGCCGAAGAGGGAAAAAACAGCAGCACCAGCGGCATCGTCGCTGAAAAAGGCGAACTCTATCTGAGTGGTGTACCCGCCCAGGGTGTTATCGAGGTGAAATGGCAGGAAGAGGGGGGGGAGAAAAGCTGCCGCGCGCCGTTCCGCCTGCCTGCCGCCAGCGGCACCAATCCGGTCAGACTCGTCTCTGCGGTTTGCCAGTAATTCACAGGAATGTTAGATGAAATCAGTTCTGCGTTTAGCGAAAGGGATGATGCTGATTATCCCGACATTATGTGCTTTACCTGCACTGGGACAGGAGTCCTGTCAGGGCGTCAGCCAGGTGGTCGTGCAGGTGCATAACGTCAACTATGTGCCGGGCGCAGCCGATGGCACCCCCATCTCGGCGCAGATGCCCCTGCAAAGCAGCAATGCTTTTACATGTAATAAAAACAGCGGTGAGCAGGGCTATAACTACAAAGATATGGGGTTTGAGATTAATGCTGAAGAGTCCGGCTTACAGACCAATATCGCGGGCGGGCACAATACGCCGATATACCGTGTTCCAGGCGTTGAGAGCATCGGGTTCGCTATTGGTTTCAAGGAGCCGTCTTATTGCGGTGGCGGTTTCGCTGATACCACCGGTAAAGGTAAAACCAGCTCGATCTGCAACTCCCAGACCAGCCCACAGTTAAATTCTGCCCACGACATAACCCTTCAGTCCTATGTGGTGTTTTATAAAATTCCCGGACAGCGCTCGCCGCTTAACCCTGGCGATCAACCCGCATCTGTCGGTGAGGTGAACATTGGCAATGCCAGCCTGAAGGTCGGGGACAGTGCAGCCAGCAGCCAGCCAATCAACGACAAGCCGCAAATATTCCTCTCCAGCTTTACCGTGCAGTATGGCAGCTGTTCTGTGGTCGCCTCCCAGTCCGCTATTAATGTGGACATGGGTAAGGTGAGTAAGACGGAATTCACCGGTATCGGCAGCCGGGCAGGAAGCGAGAAGCGCTTCCGGATTCAGGTGATGTGTGAGCACAGTGCAGCCGTAAAAGTCGGTTTCTTTGGTATGGCTACATCAGGTGATAAAGATGCCATCAGCCTGACGCCTCAGAGCAACTCAGCATCCGGTGTAGGCATTGCTCTGACTTATGGACCCGGCCTGCAGGTCCCGGAAGGTCAGCGCGTGCCGCTGAATGTCTCAACCGATCAGCTGCCGGTGCTGACGACAGTTTCTTCTCCCAATCAGGCGGCGTCGATGACGTTTAACGCGCAATATATTCAGACTGGCGGGCAGGTGATGGCGGGAAAAGCGGACGGCACGGTGACGTTCAATCTCGTTTATAATTAACAGGCACAGGCTGTGCATCACTGACGAAAGCTGCGTGATGCTGGCTGCATGTGTCATCAGCCCTGCGCATTACGCCCGCTCAGCATCGCTATACGGCCCGTCTCCTGCAGCAATTGTTAAAACCCGCTAACCATGACCCGCGGTTTTCCCTAATCTCTGTTAAAATTATTCCTCTGTACCACTTTGCAGGATGCATGTTCGGGAGAAGCTATGTTGTGGATTTGGAATGCCCTGATTGTTCTGGTCACCGTTATCGGCATGGAGATAACGGCTGCGCTGGCGCACAAATACATCATGCATGGCTGGGGTTGGGGCTGGCACCTGTCACATCATGAACCACATAAGGGCTGGTTCGAGGTTAACGACCTCTATGCGGTGGTGTTCGCGGGCCTGTCGATTTTACTTATTTATCTGGGCAGCACAGGCATCTGGCCGCTACAGTGGATCGGTGCAGGGATGACGCTTTACGGTCTGCTCTATTTTATCGTGCATGACGGGCTGGTCCATCAGCGCTGGCCATTCCGCTATGTGCCGCGCCGGGGTTATCTGCGCCGGCTTTACATGGCGCACCGACTGCATCATGCGGTACGGGGTAAGGAAGATTGTGTCTCATTTGGTTTTCTCTATGCGCCGCCGCTGTCAAAACTGCAGGCGACGCTCAGGGAACGTCACGGCGTTAAACGGGGCGCTGCCAGAGGTAAGCAGGGCGTGGAGCAGGACGTCCCATCCGGGAAGTAACTGCCTGACCGGATGCTGCCACCAGCATGGCCAGTTTCTCTGGCGTGCTGGTGGACTGACGTTGATCCCACGCTTGTGCACCCGCTTCGACTACTTTCATACCGATCTTACGATAAACCTGTTTTGCCGTCGCAATGGCCCACGCTGAACGCAGCGGTAAACCGGGCAACCCCGCCGATGCCGATCGATAATAAGGTTCTGCCGTCTCCACCAGTCGGCGGGCAACGCGGCTGAGGGCCTGGCGATGGCGCGGGTCCGCCAGCGCCTCCCGCGTCAGCCCCTCTTCTGCCAGCCACTCAGCGGGCAGATAACAGCGTCCCGCTTCAGCATCTTCAACAATATCGCGGGCAATATTGGTTAGCTGAAAGGCCAGACCGAGATCGCAGGCGCGATCGAGCGTGGCGTTGTCGCGCACGCCCATAATCTGCGCCATCATCAGACCCACCACGCCCGCCACGTGATAGCAGTAGCGCAGCGTATCGTCCAGCGTCTGATAGCGGGTCTCATGGACATCCATCGCAAAGCCCGCCAGGTGATCAAAAGCGTAAGCAGGCAGAATATCGTGCGCCATCGCTACCTCCTGAAAGGCGGCAAAGGCAGGCTCATGCATCTGCGATCCGGCATAGGCCTGACGGGTTTTCATCTCCAGCTGCGCCAGGCGCTGTTCAGCAGATTGCAGTGACGGCGTATCGTTGCTGAATCCCAGCACCTGATCGTCAATCACATCATCACAGTGACGACACCATGAGTAGAGCATTAGCACACTGCGTCGGGTTTTGGCATCAAACAGTTTCGATGCCGTGGCAAAGCTTTTCGAGCCCACTTCCATGGTTTCAACGGCATGATCGAGCAGTGACGGACTATTCAAGCCAGATCCTCCAGCATCAATCCTGCGGTGGCTTTGGCCGAACCAATCACTCCTGGGATGCCCGCGCCAGGATGGGTGCCCGCGCCGACCAGGTAAAGATTTTTAATGGTCTTATCGCGGTTATGGGGCCGGAACCAGGCACTTTGCGTCAGAATCGGCTCGACCGAGAATGCCGAGCCCTGATACGCATTCAATTCATCGCGGAAATTAAACGGCGTGAACATGCGATGCGTCACCAGCTGGCTGCGCAGGCCTGGCATGTAGTGCTGTTCCAGATAGTCGAAGATGCGATCGCGCAGGCGAGGACCTTCCACGGCCCAGTCGATATCGGCGGTGCCGAGATGCGGCACCGGTGCCAGCACGTAATAACTGCCGCAGCCTTCGGGTGCCAGTGACGGATCGGTCACGCAGGGCGCGTGAAGGTAAAGCGAGAAGTCCTCTGCGAGGGCGTCTTTATTAAAGATCTCATCAATCAATTCACGATAGCGCGGACCAAAGCAGACTGTGTGGTGCGCGAGCTGATCGTGATGATGATTCAGGCCAAAATAGAGCACAAACAGCGAGTTGCTCATGCGCTTGTTCTGCAGGGATTTTCCCCTGGCCACAGCGGCGGGATGCTGACTCAGCAGTTCGCGGTAGGTATGAACCACGTCAGCGTTAGAGGCAACCGCGCGGGTCGGGAAGACCCGGCCATCATCCAGATGCACGGCGATGATTTTATTTTCCTGCGTCTCCAGCCGGGCAACGCTGGCATTCAGCTCCACTTCGCCGCCCAGATCCTGAAACAGCTTCACCATGCCCTGTACCAGGGCGCCTGTGCCACCACGCGGGAACCAGACGCCCCATTCACGTTCCAGCGCATGAATCAGGGTATAGATTGACGAGGTGGCAAATGGATTTCCGCCTACCAGCAGCGAGTGAAAAGAGAACGCCTGACGCAGATGCTCATCTTCGATATAGCTCGCCACTTTGCTGTAGACGCTGCGCCACGCCTGCAGTTTTGCCAGCTGAGGGGCGGCGCGCAGCATGTCCCGGAATGACAGAAATGGCACGGTGCCGAGCTTGAGATAACCTTCTGCAAACACCGCACGGGAATAGGCCAGAAAGCGACGATAGCCTTCTACGTCACGCGGATTAAATGCGCTGATTTGCGCTTCCAACGCGGGCTGATCGTTGTCATAACTGAAGACTTTGCCGGACTCCCAGCAGAGGCGATAAAACGGCTTCACCGGCAGCAGTTCGACATAGTCAGAGAGTTTTTTACCTGCCAGGGTGAAGAGCTCTTCAATAGCGCTGGGATCGGTAATCACCGTGGGGCCGGCATCAAAGGTAAAGCCCTGATCCTCGTAAACATAGGCGCGGCCGCCGGGTTTATCACGCTGCTCCAGCAGCCGCGTAGGGATCCCTGACGCCTGAAGGCGAATGGCCAGCGCGAGACCACCAAAGCCTGCACCAATTACTGTCGTTCTGTTCATTGCATCGCCTGTTGACGGTGAGGAGTCATAATAGCCTGTAGCGCAGCCAGTACGGGAACCGGCGGCTTGCCGCTTAAGATGCGCAGCCGATCAGACACAGTAAGTTTTCCCGCATAAAAACGGGCAATCAGACCTTCGGGGAGGCCGTAAAATCGTTGCATAACATGCCAGCGCTGGTCTGCCGGACCCGCCAGAAACAGCATCCGGTTTAGCATGCGGAAGAAGCGCTGCTGCTGCCAGGAATGACTGGCAAACTGCTGAATGGTGGCGTGCAGGGTCTCAGAAGTGAACGACTGCATCTGCGCCAGCCGGTCCGCCAGCGCGACCGCCAGCGGCAGCGAATAGCCGGTGGTAGGATGGAATAACCCGGCACGCAGACCGCTGCAGGGCAGATCGCGTTTCTGCCAGAAGGCGTCCACGTCGCCGGTCAGCGTAATCGGCAACGCGCCCTGTTCTTCACGCAATAGCTGCTTTAACTGCCAGCCCTGCTGAGCAGCATAGTCACGGATATTCTGACGGGCGCGATCGCCTTCCAGCGTGGCGTTATCAATATAGTGGGTATCTTCAATCAGCAGCGTATCCGCCGAAAAGGGCAGGCTGTAGACAAAGCGATAGCCTGACTGCTGATCCACGGTCGCGTCCATAATGACTGGTGCGGTCAGGCCGTGGGGCGCACTGAGCTGCCACTCCTGACCCACAAACGCCTGGAAGCCCATGCGCAGCGCATCATCGGGCTGATAGCCGCGTCCATCGATCACCGCGTCAGTTTCCAGCACCCGACCATCCTCCAGCGTGACAAGGCGTGAAGCGATGCTCGCCACGCGGGTATTCAGCAGCAGATCCGGCGCAAACCGATCGCGGATCACCTGCGCAAAACGCGCTGCGGTCACACAAAAATAGCCACTGTTCAGGCTGCGACTGCGTTGCGGAAAGCGCACCTCATAACCGGGCCAGTGATGAACCACCAGCGGAGCAATCCAGTGATGCTGCGTGTCAGTGAGATCCTCCGCATGAAACGACCAGGTATGATGCGCGCCAGGCTCACTTTCTGCATCAATCAGCAGCATACGCAGTGACGGACGCTGCTGGCGCAGGCGCAGAGCAATCAGCCCGTTAGCCAGCCCCGCGCCCACCAGAATCAGATCATACCGCGACATAATCTCTCCTGTGGAGTACCGGCTTGCGGGTCTGCATCGCCTGTTCGACAATATCCGCTGCGAGGGTGGTGCCGCCCGCCTGACAGAGCGCAGTGCGCAGCGTTTTCATCTGCTGGCCGTAGCTTTCATCAGCCAGCAAAGTCTGAAGCTGACGGGCCATTGAGTGGCTGGTAGTGAAGCGTGACGCGCGACGCCCTATACCGTGACAGACCACTCTGGCCGCGACGCCCGGCTGGTCAAAGGCCAGGGGAATCGCCAGCATTGGCGTCAGATAGTTAACAGCATCCAGTACCGTATTCATGCCGCCGTGCGTTATCGCCAGATCGGCCTGCGCCAGTGCGGCAGCCTGATCGGCAAAATCGACCACCTGAACATGGCTGGACTGCGCCAGTTTTTCCGCCTGAAACGGTGACAGACGACCACAATGCGCCAGCAGCAACTGCGCGTCGATCTCATGGCAGGCGCGAACAATGGTTTTAAACAGTCCGTAGCGGTGCCCCTGCAGCGTGCCAAGTGAAGCAAAAATGCGTGGTCTGTCGCCATGTGGGAAATAACGTGGCTGCGACGCGGCAGGCGCTGTTACCGCTGCACGCAGCGGACCGACCGAATGAAAATGGTCGGGCAGCGCCTGGCGGGGAAAATCGAGTTCCGGCAACAGCTGGCTGATCTGCGCAAGGGGTGAAAAGCAGTGATGCAGCTTTTCCCGTGGTGCTAATCCCATCGCATGGGCGTTACGGGCGATAACGCGATCGTGACGGCGCATCAGCCAGTCATAGATCTTTTCACTCGCGCGATAGCGTTCGCGTGCCTGGTCGGTGTTAGCATAGTCAAACGGCATCACGGCCAGCGGAAAATGGGGTTCACGGTTAAGTGGCAGCGCACAGGCCACAGAGACGTAGGGCAAGTTCAGAGACTCTGCCGCCAGCGCACCGGCTGGCTCCATCTGATCGACGATCACGCCATCAATCGCCAGCGTGTTCAGCACCACCGGCAGTTCACGGCAGAGCATCTCTGTGCTGCGGGCCATCTCATTGATTAATTTAAGCATCGATGGGCCAAGAGGATGCGCCGCCAGCTGAAGGGTATGCGCCAGACTGCCTGCCGGATGCGAGGCGAGACCCAGCGGGAAAAACCCTATCCGGCTGTCAGTAAGTAGTGCGCTGACATCCGTCTGCTGGATAAAGGTAATCTGGTGTCCGCGTGCGATTAAGGCCTGGCTCAGATGCGTAAGCGCCTGCACATGGCTATAGAAGGGCGGTGCAATGACCGCGAAGTGACTCATGCAGCATCCTTAACTGACGGCAGCGAGTTTTTTCTCAAACCAGGCCTGAACAAAATGATGAGTGGCATAACCGTCCTGGCAGGCCGAAAGCAGATGCTCACTGGCACAGCGCAGATGATCGCGCAGTCGCGTTTCAACCGCCTGAGGCCCCAGCAGATTGACCAGCGTCGATTTCCCCTCATCCTGATGGGCATCTTTGCCGGTATCCGCCATGCCGTCAGTGAGATCGTCCAGCAGCTGAAAGGCCTGACCGAGATTAAGCGAGAAGCGGTGTAGCTGTTCGCGCGCCTCTTTTGGCGTTTCCGCCACAATAGAGGCCATCTGCATAGAGGCGCAGAACAGGGTGCTGGTTTTGTAGTGATTGGTCATCAGAATGGCGTCGGCACTGCGTGGCTTGTCACCTTCTGAAAGATCCTTGAACTGACCCTGCACCAGACCCTGCATGCCTACAGCGTGAGATAGCTCCGCGACCGCATCAGCTCTGGCAGCTGCCGTTAAGCCTTCAGCCATTGCAACCACGCCAAAAGCCTTACTCAGCAGCGCCACTGCGGCCAGAATCGCGACATGTTCACCATACTGGCAGTGAATGGTCGGACGTCCGCGACGCAACTGCGCATCATCCATGCAGGGCATGTCATCCAGAATCAGGGAGGCGGCGTGCACCATCTCAACCGCGCAGGCGAGATCAAGCAGCCCGGCAGGGGTGGCGCTACAGCCGAGATCGCGCGCGGCCAGCAGCAGCAGCAGCGGGCGGATACGCTTTCCCGGTGCCAGCGCACCCTCGCGCATTGCCTCGCCAACTAAATCACGTTCACTCTCCACCGGTAAAAGCTGATCAAGCCGCTGCTCAATGTCGTTCAACAGGGTGGCTGCATCACTATGGCTGAAATTGACGTGTTGTTCTGCACAGACCGTCATCATGGCTGTCCTTATCTACAGAGGAAGTCACAGCAGGTCGAAATGATTCGATGCCATCTTCAATAATCGTCCCCGACTGCCACAGCATAGTTGGCAGGTTTTCAAAGAACGGCGGGTAAATCCATTACAACTAAGCGTAGCTCACAGTGATAAAATTGTCGGCGAATTCAGCAGCATTCCGCGTTTTAACGCACCGTCCTGACCACTATATTGCCTGAATCAGCCCAGTAATGCGCGCAGCGCTTTCATCACGCTGGTGACATCCTCATCCGATAATGCGCCATCTTTAGCGAAGCGTACAATCCCTTCCCGATCAATCACCACGACAGACGCGCTTTCCGGCTGAAGATGCCAGCTATGCGCAGTGACGCCACTGCTGTCGATAATAAATTGCTGCCAGGGTGCTGCTTTTTTGCTGGAGGCGATGCTGCGCACCACAAAAATGGCACTGCCGGGCAGGGCATCGTCGGTATTTACGATGGTGGTAGTCTGGAAGCGGTCACGCGGCAGTTGGGCCTGCTGAATGGCTTTAATTAAGGAGGCACTCTGATCTTTCGCAGAAAGCCGGCCAGCAACATGAATCACCAGACGCACTTTTCCGGTCAGTGTCTGACTGTTCCAGCGCTGATAATCGATGTCACCCTGGTTCAGCACCATTTCGCCTTTGTCGGCAATGTAGACCGGCGGGACAGGCTGACCGGGTGTCAGAGTATGAGCAGCTGTAAAGCCGGAAAACAGCAGGGCTATCATCAATCCATAATGGCGCACGGGGTCCTCACTTCTTTTCGTTTTACGGCAGGCGAGACGAGCTATCTCATCAGCAGGCAGAAGATTAGTACCATATCTATGTTTCAGATCAATAAATGCATTAAAGATTTGGGCTGAAAATGCAGGGAATATTTTGTTAACAGGAGGTGGAATATGAGCACTGCACTGATGACCTTACCTGAGTTTGCCCGCTACATTGGCATCACTACGGCGACGCTGGCGCGCGCCTTTTGCTGCCGGGGATCGCTGGCCGGCGTGCCGCTGCCGCAGGCACTGGATGATGCACCGCTGACACAACGCCACTGGCTACGCGACGATGTACGTCAGTTTGATCATGTCTATAAGCGGGTGCAGGCGATGCAGCAACGTAAAACGCTTTAAATCGCCCATCAAAAGAAAAGCGCGGGATTATCCCGCGCTTTGTTATGCAACATTATCAGGCTTCACCAGGAAGCAGACCAGATTGGCATCCCGATCCCCGGTAACCTCCATGCTGCTATCCAGCCCGCTCACCGCATCGCCGCGACTGAGTCGCTGATCGCCGATGCGAATAATTCCTTCCAGCACGATCAGATAAGCCACAAAGCCCGGCATCGAGGGCACGTCCACCGTCTGGTTACGCTCCAGCAGCGTATCGTAGATATAGACTTCCTGGCGCAATTCCAGCGGGGCATCAGACTCTTCCGGCCCGGCCAGTTCGGTCCAGCCGTTAGTCATAATGCCCTGATCGCGCTCCAGCACCTGAGTCATCGCTTCACCGCCCGGCAGTGAAGGCCGGATAACGGCCTGCAACAGTTCCGCTTCATACAGCGGCACTGATTCTTCGTACTGAACACCCTCACCGGCATTCACCACCATTACCTTTTTCGCAGAGAGCTGAGTACGCTCGCCGTTGCTGTCCTGATGCTGCATTGAACCGCGCCACAGGTAGGTGAACACTTCTTCGTCCTGATGCTGCTGCATCGGGATCCGGGCATCCAGTTTCAGCGACATCAGGTCAACAATGAGCAACGGGCTAAGCGCCTCGCCAGGCCGCTGACGACGAACGGTAAAAGGACCGTACTCAAAGAGTTGTTCAGAATTAGCTCGCACAATATTCATGATGAGTTCTCAGATAAAGGAAGGCATAACAACGATCATAGACCTCAGGCGCAGAATGAGAAGCCGGATGATTTGCCCGGCTTCGTCAGTTATTTTGAATAAAAAATAACGCGGTGTGTCATCTGCTTATTTGCCCTGTTCGTCGCTCTCACCCAGGAAGAAATACCAGAGTGGGATCGACAATAGCCCGGTAAAGACCGTGGAGTAGAGCAGGATCATCATCGCCTGGGTGATATACATGGTCAGTGACCAGTGGCTGAAGGGGATCTGATACTGGTCAATTACGCCGCCGATCATCGCATTCGCCATCACTGAAATCACAATCAGCGCCAGCACCGTGACGCTGCGGAGAAAATAGCGCATCTCTTTGCGCTTTCCGGCGAAGCGTGACTGGACTATAGCCAGCGGCGACTGCTTATCTGGCGCAATTTCTTCCCGAATGACCGACGCATGCTGCGCGCTGCGCCAGCGCTGAATATCCAGCAGGATCAGCACCACCAGGCTGATGCCCAGGACAGGCAGCGCATAACCCAGCGCCAGCATCACTATCACGCTGGTGCCCTGCGTATAACGCGGCAGTGCAAGCCAGATGGACAACAGCGTCTGCGATGGGCTGAGCTGGGGAACCGCCGGGCGGCGAATCCACCACATGCGGTAGCCCAGCACTATCATCGCACAGAGTCCAAAGCCGAACAGGGCCAGAATCAGTTGGTTAGGCAGACCAAACAGTACCCCCATATGCGCATCCACGCCCCAGCGGGTCAGTTTTGCCACCAGCGGGAAGCTGGCGAATTCAACGCGGTCGACCACGCTGAAATCAGCCGGATTGATAGAAACCGCATCAACCTGACTTGGCCAGCTGCGGTCAATCTCCGAAACTGTCCAGGCCTGTTCTGCGTTCTTAGGCTGACGCAGCTCCAGTTTCGCGGCGTGCAGTCCGGCCTGACGTGCTGCTGCCAGTGCCTGATCCCAGCTGGCATTCGGTTGATTGAGAACCACTGGCGCGGCGATTCTGGCTGGCATGGTCATGCCGGACATCGTCATGCCTTCCATCGCACCGCGATGGTCAGCATGCGGATCGGCTGCTTCGGCGGGCGCGTCACCGTTCAGTGCGGTATTAACCTGCGGCGTTTTCCAGCCAAAGTCGCTGCGCATCTTTTCGATATTGTTGCCTGCCCACTGTGACCAGGTCAGTCCCGTTACCGAAAAGAACACCAGCCCGATAGCCAGCAGCAGACCCAGCGTAACGTGCCAGTGACGCGTTGCCGCAAATCCGCTGCGCACTTTCTTACGGGTACGTGGTGGCCGGGTGCCGGACCATAAGATGATCCCACCCAGCGCAGCGACCCACAGCCATGAGGCTGCCAGCTCGCTGTAGTTACGGCCAAAATCGCCGAGCAGCAGGCCGCGATGCAGCTGATCCAGCCACATGCGCAGCGGCAACACACCGCTGGTGCCATACACCGTCATATCGCCTTTCACCTGCAGAGTGTAGGGATCGATAAACAGCGATCGTGATTCCGATGGGCCAAGCTGAGGCTCAGCAAACTGCACGCGGGTTGTATCATGCGGACCCGGTGCGGGACGCACGGCGTAGATACGTGCAGACTCACCCGCACGCGCACGTGCGGCGGCAATCTGGGCTGACAACGGCTGTGCCTGGCCCTGTGCATCGGTGGTCAGGGCATCGTGGTAGATAGCCTGTTCCAGCTGCGGCGTCAGAACGTAGAGCGTGCCGGTGAGCGCGGCGACAAAAATGAACGGTGCGATAAACAGACCGATATAAAAATGCAGGCGGCGAAACAGATTAAACAGCGTGCCGCGCGGTGCAGGGATAATTTCCTGAGAAGAGGACATAGCATTCCACACTTTTCAAAAGACAAAGGCGATTGGGTGACGTTGTCACGCAATCGAATCAGAAAGCAGTGAGTGTGACGTGAAAGCGGGCGGCGCTCGTGGTCGGTGGAGACGCAACATCCATCGCCACGGAGGCGGATTAATCGCAAAGGGCGGCGGGGTGCGGCTGATCAGGCTCATCCACCCGATGAACGGGATAAAGACCCAGAGCATCAGCGGCACATGCACCAGTAAATCGCAGTAACCACAGGCAAAACCAGGATCCATCATCATCCCATGGTCCGCCATTGACATCATTTCGCTGTGATGATGCATCATCGGCATCTCTGCGCTCATAGCGGAGACACGCTGCATTGTGGCGTGATGCTCAGCCAGATTCTTTGAAATCATCGGGGCGACAAACAACAGCAGCACGGCCAGTATCGCAATACCGGCAGTGAGTCGATGTCTGAGTGAAGATTTCTGCATGATTGTAACGGGCGCAAGGGTGAAAATTACGGGCGGCAGTGTAACGCGAAGGGGATAAAAGGGTTAAATAAAGTGGCATCTGTTCCGAAAAAATTCGCACTCTTTGAACATATTCACTTTAATTCCAGCATCATTTAACTTAGATGTTACTCGTTAAATACATACAAATAACATTAATGAGTCGGTTGCATTTAACCGAACCCATAAAGGAATGAAGATGAAAATTGTAATGCTGGATGGTGACACACTGCCTGTCTCTCTGCCGATCGGACAACTACAGGCTGACTGGGAGATTCGCGCACAAACACCGGTCAGTGACATTGTCTCTTCGCTCACGGGCGCGACGGTTGCGATTACCAATAAGGTGCCGTTGTGTGCCGACACCCTGGCGCAGCTTCCTGAACTGCGCTTTATCTGTATTGCGGCAACCGGTTATGACTGTATTGATACAGAGGCCTGCCGCGTCCGCGGCATCGTGGTCAGTAATGTACCCGGCTACTCTTCTCAGAGCGTGTCGGAGGCGGTAATCGCCGCCATTTTCGCCTTGCGTCGTCACATGATGGCTTATGCCGTTAATACCCGCATCGACTGGCCGCAGGCGCAGCACTTTTGTCTGCATCGTCAGCCAATAGGGGATATTGGCGGCGCCACGCTGGGTATCGCGGGCAAAGGTGATATCGGTCAGGCGGTCGGCAGGCTGGCCCAGGCGCTGGGAATGAAGGTCCAGTACGCGGAGCGCAAAGGCAGTGATCGGGTGCGTGAGGGCTATGTCAGCTTTGAGCAGATGCTGGCCACCAGCGATATTATTTCGCTGCACTGCCCATTGAGTGACAGCACCCGTCAGATGATTGATCGCGAGGCGCTGGAGAAAATGAAACCGCATGCGCTGCTGATTAACACCGCGCGTGGTGGCCTCATTAACGAGGCCGATCTTGCTGAGGCATTAAAGCAGGGGCTGATTGGCGGCGCGGCGCTGGATGTTCTGAGCAGCGAACCACCCTCTGCAGATAACCCGCTGCTGGCAGATTTGCCCAATCTGCTGCTGACGCCGCACATTGCCTGGGCGAGTCGCAGCGGCGTAGAGAATCTGGTGACGGGTGTGATGGCCAATATTGCGGCCTTTATTCAGGGCGAGCCGGTTAATGTGGTGAGCTGAGCTGGGTCGAATGGCTTTCTGAGGCCTGCAATTCGTTAATATTCAGAGCAACCTCGTAGAATTCAGGAAAAGCGTTTTACGGGGTTCAATCATCAGAGTATTCATTTCGTTATTTCCATCCGGTCTTTAAACGTTCGTGCGCTACAGGATTTAGCGCCTTTTATCCTGCTGAATCAGCCGTTGTCAGCGCTTCAGGAACAGAAAGGAGTCTGGTCAGTGAAAAAGAACAACAGCACGCACACGCCTCATGATGCGACATTCCGGCAATTTCTGACTCAGCCGGATATTGCCCGGGATTTCCTGGCGCTGCACCTGCCGCCAGAGTTGTGCCAACGCTGTGATCTCAGCACACTGAAGCTGGAGTCGGGGTCGTTTGTCGAGGATGACCTTCGGCAGTACGTTAGCGATGTGCTTTACAGTCGTAAAACTACCGCTGGCAATGGATAGATCCATGTACTCATTGAGCATCAGTCATCACCTGACAAACATATGGCATTTCGGCTGATGCGCTATGCAGTGGCTGCCATGCAGCGCCATCCTGAAGCTGGGCACAAGAGATTGCCGCGGGTAATACCCATACTGTTTTACGTGGGCAGACGCACCCCCTATCCTTATTCGACCCGGTGGCTGGATGAGTTCGACGACCCGTTGCTGGCGGACAGGCTTTACAGCCACAGTTTTCCACTGGTCGATGTCACGACGATTCCTGACGATGAGATCATGCAACACCGCAGCATGGCGGCACTGACCCTGTTGCAGAAACATATCCGGCAACGTGATCTGGCAGAACTGATGGACAAGCTGGTATCCATTTTGATGGCAGGCGATCACTCTTCATCGCAGGTGATAATCATTGGCAAACTGCATTGTGCAGGCGGGCGAAGTCTCAAACGCCAAAACCTTTGTACAGGAGCTGGCACAGATTTCGCGCTAAGAATTTTTTGAGCGCTGATTAACGCTGACGACTCAAATCGCCAGCGTACTGCACTGAAAATATAAAATCAGCTTGCCGGAATCATGGGAACTCCATCGCTTTTCATCACGGCGAGCCTGTTATTTGCGCGCTCAGTATCAAAATATCGAGCGCCCCAGCTTTTCCGTCAGCAATTCCAGCACAGCAGTGCCCGCCAGCGAATTACCTGCGCTGTCCAGCCCGGGTGACCAGACGGCAATGCTCATCTCGCCAGGGATGACGGCAATAATTCCGCCACCTACGCCCGACTTTGCAGGCATCCCAACCCGCCACGCGAATTCGCCTGCGCCATCATACATCCCGCTGGTGATCATCAGTGCGTTAATCTGCCGCGCCTGACGCGGTGTAATCATCTGGCTGCCATCCAGTGTTTTACCCTGATTAGCCAGATAGATGAAGGTGCGCGCCAGTTCAACGCAGTTCATCGACAGTGAGCAATAGTGGAAATAGGTCTGCATGACGCTGGTGACATCATTATCGAAATTACCAAACGACTTCATCAGCCAGGCTATCGCGGCATTGCGGGCAGAATGTTCAAATTCAGAGCGGGCAACGTGGCGATCATAATTGATATCGGGCTGCTGGCTAAGCTGGCGCACAATTTCCAGCATTCGCTGGCGTGGCGCCGTCAGGCGGGTTTCCAGCAGATCGCAAATCACCAGCGCACCGGCATTGATAAACGGATTACGTGGCTTGCCCTGTTCCAGCTCCAGCTGGACCAGTGAATTAAATGGCTGGCCTGATGGCTCTTTGCCAACCCGCTGCCAGATTTCACTGTCGTCATAGCGGGTCAGTGCCACAGTCAGCGATAGCGCTTTGGATATCGACTGAATCGAAAAGCGCGTCTCCGCATCGCCCGCCTGAAAGAGGGTGCCGTCACGCAGGCAAACGGCAATGGCCAGATTGTCGGCCGCAACATCGGCCAGCGCGGGGATATAGTCAGCGACTTTTCCCCGATGGACCAGCGGACGCACCTGATCCAGGACCTCCTGCAGCAGAGCATTATTTAGTTCAGACACGCACTTTTCTCCCGTCGGTTTACGCTGGCCGGCAATGCGTGATGCATTTGCGACCGGCCAGTCATCTGTTATGAGTCGCTGAGCCGCATTTTCAGCTGATGGGTTTTGACTGTGCTGCCAGCGGAGCCAATACCATCTGTAACAGGCTCAGCAGTGCCAGCACACTGAAGGGCAGCGTCCAGTTACCGCTCTGTTCATGGAGCACGCCAAAAAACAGCGGGCCCAGGGCTGCCAGTGCATAGCCCACACATTGCGCCATGCCTGAAAGTTGTGAGGCCTGACGGTGATGTGTGGCGCGCAGATTAAACAGCGAGAGGCAGAGCACCAGTGAAGCCCCGGCACCCAGTCCGGCCAGTGTCAGCCAGATCAACGCCCATTGCGGATTAAGCAGCAGACCTGACATACCGAGGAAAATACCCGAGGAAGCAATGAATGCGGTGAGCCGGGCATCTTTTACCCGCTTCAGCGCAACCATACAGGCCAGATTAGCAACGATTGCAATTGCCTGATACCAGAACAGCAGCCACCCAGCCTGCGCCTGAGTGAAGCCATTATCCTGAGCAAACACGGCAAACCAGTCGATCAGGGTATAAAATGCCAGCGATTGCAGTGCCATAAACAGGGCGATTTGCCAGCCACCGGCTGAGCGCCACGCATGACGATGTGCAACAGGGGCTTCAGCCGACGCTAAAGATGACTGCCGCTGACGTAAAAGCGGCAGCCAGGCGAGCAGCGCAACCAGCCCTGGCAGCGCCCAGACAACCAGTGAGAGTCGCCAGCCCGCCGTTGAGAGCTCGCTCAGCGGCACGGCAATGCCCGACGCGAGGCTGGCAGTAATCGACATGGTGGCGGCATAAAGGCCAATGTATCTGGCGGTATGGGCGGTGAAATCGCGCTTAATCAGGGGCGGCAGCAGTACGTTGGCCGCGGCAATACCTGCGCTCAGCAGCAGCGTTCCGCTCCATAATGCCGCTTCAGCAGGCAACCAGCGCAACAGTGAACCAGCAGTAATCAGGCACAGTGCACTCCACAAACTGCGCTCCAGCCCGACCCGATTTCCCAGCCAGGCGGCAGGCGGGGCGAGCAGGGCAAAAAGCATCAGTGGAATAAAGTTAAACAGGCCTGCTTCGCTGGCGCTGAGGCCAAAGGTCTGGCGGACATCCTGCAGCACCGGCCCGACGGCGGTAATCGGTGCCCGAAGATTTGCTGCGGTGAGCAGCAGGACGAACAAAAAAAAGCTGGCGCTGGAAAACGCAGCGAGGGGTTTAGCTTGCTGTTGTACAGGCATCATGGCAGGGATCATCACATGCAGCAGTGCTGCGGGGGCGTTGGTTGACGTTAACGCTTACGCATCAGAATTGATGTCTGGGCGCTACTTTACTGACCGGTTAGCGGCCTGTAAAGCCTTGTTATATGATGAAATAGCGTAAATGCGATCTCGCCGCCGCGATCGCTGTATGAGTGATTAGTGGAACTCAGGCTCAGGGAAGTGACCACAGTCGTTCTGGCTGGGATTAGATCCGGGCTGGCAGGTCTGCTGACGGGTTTCGGCCGCGGGAACCGTTTTTTCAGCGTGCCACGGGGCACTGCAGGCACTGAGAAGAGAAACCAGAATCATCACACTGAATACGCGCATATCCGCTCCTTATTAACCCTTTTGAGCAAGGTCACGTCGGTGATCGGCGGTTGGCAGGTCAGGGACGTCTTACCTGAGTGTGGTCGCTAAGGGGATAATGTCAATTAAAACAGCGCAAACATCAGCGCAACAGGAAAACTCATCGGCCAGGTGGCACCCACCAGAAAAGCGCTCAGCAGTTTGATGCTCAGCTTATCTTTGGCGATGAAGAAAGTGATTAGCGTCGCGACCAGTGCAACAACGGCATAAAAAATTAGCATACCCTGGTACAGTGTCATTGATATCTCCGCAGTGTCATTATGGTTTTCGCTGCGCATGATGCGGATTTTTGTGATCCAGATCAAGTGAATCAGGGTTAAGCATCTAAAGAAATTATCGGTCAATATGGCTGATTTACGCTCTGACATCGATGATGATAACGGGCGATTTCAGGCTGAAACCGTGGCGGGAAATGTGGGTCGAACCTTTGCTGATGCCGTCATCCTATCTGTACATCCCCTGGCGAACGCTTGCTGACTGACCGTTACCCTGACGTAAAAAAGCCCGCTATGGTGGGCGGGCCAGACATGGCAGTGCATGACTAAACAGCGTACGCGTTTTAACTCTGACGATAGAGTGCCATCACCGCTTCCAGATCCGGGGTACGAGGGTTACCGCCGGTGCAGACATCATCCAGCGCCGCCTGCGCCAGTGCAGGGATATCCGCCTCCTGTAAGCCGACCTCGCGCAGCGAACGCGGAATACCCACATCGCGGCAGAGCTGACGAACTGCAGCGACAGCCGCTTCCCGCGCCTGATCCAGCGTCAGCGTGTCGACCTGTTTCACGCCCATCGCACGGGCAATATCGCGATATTTTTCGCCTGTTGATGGGGCGTTCCATGCCATCACCTGTGGCAGCAGAATGGCGTTCGCCACGCCGTGCGGCACGTTATAAAAAGCGCCCAGGGGATGTGCCATACCATGCACCAGACCGAGTCCGACATTGGAGAAGCCCATACCGGCCACATACTGCCCCAGCGCCATCTGCTCAACAGCAACAATATTTCCCGCCACCGATTCGCGCAGCGACTGGCTGATAATTTCAATGGCTTTGAGGTGCAGCATGTCAGTCAGGGGCCAGGCACCGCGCGTAATGTACCCTTCAATCGCGTGAGTTAGGGCATCAATACCGGTGGCCGCTTTCAGCGAGGCGGGCATGCTCGCCATCATCTCCGCATCAATAATCGCCACTTTTGGAATGTCATGCGGATCGACGCAGACAAACTTGCGACGATTCTCTTCATCGGTAATGACATAGTTAATAGTGACTTCTGCCGCCGTGCCTGCCGTGGTCGGAATTGCGATGATTGGCACGCACGGATGACGGGTTGGGCTAACCCCTTCCAGGCTGCGAACGTCTTCGAATTCAGGGTTGTTGATAATAATGCCGATCGCTTTACTTGTGTCCTGCGGTGAACCACCGCCGATGGCGATGAGGTAGTCAGCACCTGATTCCCTGAACACGGCAACGCCCTGCTGCACTACCCGGATAGTCGGATTCGGAACGACCTCATCAAAGACCGCCCAGGCAAGCTGATGCTGTTCCAGCAGGTCAGTTACCCGCTTCAGCGCACCGGCCGCAACCAGCGCTTTGTCAGTGACAATAAGCGCTTTACGCATCCCGCGACGCTGTACCTCTTCAGGCAAATGACGTAATGCGCCAGCACCAAACCAGGCGGTTTCATTCAGAATCATACGTTGGGTCATCAAAACATCCTCTGTTAAAAATGGTTTTCTACGATCCGTTATCCGCTTTTCAGGTTCTGCGTATAACCTCTCAGTTTCAGGTAAGAACATTTGATAAAAATCAATGAATTAGTAAAAAGTACTGCGCGCAATTCATTCAGGCAGGGCTTTCGTCTGGTGGGTATGCGGTGAGAGGCGGTGGATTATGCCCATCGTCAGTTGTGTGCAACACTTCTTTATTACAAACCTGTCCGTCCATGAGGAATGAAGACATGACCCGATTCGTAATGAATAAAAATGATGAACTCGTCGACAGCGCGCTGGATGGCATGATTTACGCCAGTCCGTGGCGCAATCTGGTGCGGCTGCAGGTCGATCCCCACATTCGCATCGTGATGCGCAGAGACTGGAAAAAACAGCAGGTCGCACTGATCTCCGGTGGCGGTTCCGGCCATGAACCGGCGCACGTCGGTTTTATCGGCAAAGGAATGCTGACGGCGGCCGTCTGTGGCGATGTGTTCGCCTCACCCAGCGTTGATGCGGTTTATAACGCCATCATCAACCTTACCGGTGACGCGGGATGTCTGCTGATTGTGAAAAACTACACCGGCGATCGACTCAACTTTGGGCTGGCGGCTGAAAAAGCCCGCAAGGCAGGATTCAGCGTCAATATGGTGATTGTCGGTGATGATATAGCCTTACCGGACAATCCTCAGCCACGCGGCGTGGCAGGCACGTTGCTGGTGCATAAAGTGGCAGGCTTTGTCGCCGAACGCGGTGATGATCTGACGGCGGTAACGGAGGCCGCAGAGGCTGCCAGTCGTGCTATCGCCACCATGGGGGTAGCGCTTTCCAGCTGTCATCTGCCGGAAGAACAGACCGGCCAGCGGGTGCCCGACGGCAGCGTGGAAATGGGGCTGGGGATTCATGGTGAGCCGGGCGTTGACGTCATGCCGACTCAGAACAGTCAGCAGATTGTGCAGCATTTGCTGGAGAAGGTGATGCCTGGTCCAGACAAGGATCTGCCCTGCGCGCTGCTGGTGAATAACCTTGGCGGGATGTCTGCGCTGGAGATGAGTCTGGTCACACGTGATCTGATTGAGTCGCCGCTGAGCCGGGGAAGCTGTTATCTGATTGGCCCGGCACCGCTGATGACCGCGCTGGACATGAAAGGGTTTTCCGTTACCTGCATGACGCTGACGCCGCTGTTCGAAGCGGCGATCTGCGCCCCGGTTGAAGTGACCGGCTGGGTTCCGGCGGTTAAGATCACATCGCTTCAGCCGGTTAACGCGACCCGAGAGGCGACAGCGCATTCGGTGCAACCCTCAGAAAATCCGGTAGTCGCAGCCTTTGTTAACCGCATTTGTGAAACGCTGATCGCCAGTGAAAGCGAGCTGAATAAACTCGATGCTCAGGTGGGTGATGGTGATACCGGCTCGACCTTTGCTGCTGGCGCGCGTCAGATCCAGCGTGAATGCGCAGATAACCAGCTGCCACTGAATGTTCTGCCCGACCTGCTCGCGGTAACGGGTGAGCGACTGGCCACGGTCATGGGCGGATCCAGCGGCGTGTTGATGGCCATCTTCTTCACCGCCGCGGCGCAGCACCTGTCGGAAGGAGATGACCTGCCGGTCGCCTTACAGCAGGGTCTGGAAAAAATGAAGCAGTATGGTGGGGCTAAACCGGGCGATCGCACACTGATTGATGCGCTCCAGCCCGCTATTGAGGCGCTGGTGGCGGGCAAACCGCTGGCAGCCGCAGCGGTTGCAGCGCAGCAGGGCAGCGATGCAACAGCGAGCATGGGAAAAGCAAAGGCGGGCCGATCATCTTATCTCAACAGCGCGAACCTGAATGGCGTGCCCGATCCCGGTGCGGTTGCCGTCGCCCGCGTTTTTGCGGCATTAAAAACGCTTTAGCTCAATTACGGCGCTAAATGCGTCTGTAAAAAGGCCAGTAACTGGCGGTTTACTTCGCTGCGCTGACGGTGCTGTGGGTAAACCGCATTCAGGGAGAGTGGGGGCGGCTGGCAGCCGTCCAGCACCGTCACCAGTTCACCCCTTTGCAGGTCTGTCTCTACGATAAAAGCGGGAAGCAAGACCAGTCCGAGTCCCGCCAGGGCGGCATCACGCAGCACTTCGCCATTGTTACTCACCATGGGGCCCTGAACCGCCAGCCATTTCGCTTTGCCATTGACCTGCAGTTCCCAGCCATTCAGACCTTCCCGTCCGTAGCGCAGACAGGCGTGTTGCAGCAACTCCTCGGGCTGCTGCGGCGTGCCGGCCCGCTGCAGGTAACCGGGACTGCAGCAGATTACCCGTTTCAATTCACCCAGCGGACGGGCAATCAGCGTGGAATCTGCCAGGGTGCCGATGCGAATCGCCATATCGACGCCTTCGCCAATCACATCAACATAGCGATCCGCCAGCTCAATCTGAAACTGCAGTGCCGGATGATGACTCAGAAACTCCGCAATCAGCGGTGACAGGTGGCTCATGCCAAACGACATCGGCAGATTGATGCGGAAGGTACCGCGCAGCGCCTGCTGCTGCTCCGACACCGCCAGTTCGGCTTCCTGAATCTCATCCAGAATGCGCTGAGCATGCTGCGCAAACAGCAGACCCGCATCCGTCACTGACAGCTTGCGGGTGTTACGTATCAGCAGACGTACGCCTAACGACGCTTCCAGCGCGGCCATGCGGCGACTGACATACTGCTTCGATAACATCAGCTGCTCAGCGGCTGCAGTGAAGTTACCAGCATGTATTACGGCGATGTAAATCCGGAGATCTTCGATCTGCATAGTGTCCACTTATCGGTTACAGTGACGGGGTGTCTGGCGAAAACTCAGCCGCAGGCGTTAACTTATATCGGGTATTGGGTCACAGGGCAACGCGTCAGCACCCTCAGCCAGCGCGACAGGGATCATAGATTTACCGTTCCGTAATGTCTAAACGGGCTGTCAGCCGGGCTAATCGCGTTAAAGCCGTTATAGTAAGCAGGCAGTGATGCAATCCATCCGGAACTAACCTGATAAGGAGTGGCTGGTGAAAAAATTACTCTGCGCAACGGTGCTGGCTGTTTTGCCAATAACCACGCTGGCAGCATCGGTGTTTACGCTGCAATCACAGGATTTCAGCGATAATGCCCTACTGGATAAAAAGTTTGCCGGTGCTAATAAAAGTAATCCTTCCTGCACCGGTGAGAATATCTCTCCCGAACTCAACTGGTCTGCGATTCCGGCGGGCACCCGCAGTCTGGCCCTGCTGATGACCGATCCGGTCGGGGCCAAAGGGCTGGGCGTGACTCATATGGTGGCCTATAACATTCCGGCCAGCCGTTCGTCGTTCGCGCAGGGGGCGCTGACAAAGGGCAAGGACTACACCGGCGGAAAAAATACACCCGGGACACTGCACTATTATGGACCTTGCCCGCCTGCAGGCAGCGGCCTGCATCACTATAACTTTGTGCTGATCGCCACCGATTTGCCGGTGGGTCAGTTGAAAGCAGGGTTAACACAGGCCGAGCTGGTGGCACAGCTGAAAGGCCATGCGCTGGGCGCGGCCAGCACCGTTGGCCGCTTTAGCAATGAATGACCTGCACGTTTGCAGAGGCAGCGCTGAATAGCCTGCCTCTGCGCGCTACGGATCAGTCGCCACTGAACATCTCGCGGATGCGCGACGCAATGTGATGCGTGTGTGTCTCCAGCGCGAAGTGACCGCTGTCCAGCAGCTCGACCACCGCCTGCGGATTATCGCGCTGCCAGGCCAAGGCGCCGGGTGGAATAAAGAAAGGATCGTGTTTGCCCCAGATCACCAGCGTCGGGAGCTGCTGCTGGCGAAAGAATGCCTGAAATTCCGGATAGCGTTTGAGATTGCTGGCGTAATTGAGAAACAGGGCCTGCTGAATATCTTTGTTACCGGGGCGCTCCATCAACAGAGTATCCAGGGTATAGGTTTCCGGTGCGATCTGCTGCGGATCGCTTACCCCATGCAGATACTGCCACTTCACCCCTTCCAGCGTCAGGATAGCGTCACGGATCACCTCACCATTTGCTTCGCTGGGATCGTCCCAGTAGGCGCGAACCGGTGCCCAGGCGTCTCCCAGTCCCTCCAGATAGGCATTACCGTTTTGCGATATCAGTCCGCTGACACGATCCGGGTAGGCCAGCGCCAGCCGCAGACCTGCGGGAGCACCATAGTCGAAAACATACATTGCGTAGCGTTTCAGCCCGAGTGCATCGACAAACGCGGTCAGCGTCTGGCCGAATGCGTCGAAAGTCCATGAATAGTTACGTTCGGCGGGGACGTCAGTAAAACCAAAGCCAGGCAGATCGGGCGCGATGATATGGAACTTATCGGACAGAAGCGGGATGAGATTGCGAAACTGATGAGAAGAGGTGGGAAAACCGTGCAGCAGTAGCAACACCGGCAGTAATGGATCGCCCGCTTCTCGATAGAAAACATTAACGCCGTCGGCCTGCTGATAACGATAAGAAACAGAGTGTGTATTCATGATATTTTCCTGTAACTGGTTAAATGGCATTTATAGGGTTACAAGGGCTTATTATGCAGTGATAATGTAACCTGTCAAATTGATATTTAGTGGTTACATCAGGCCGTCTGTAACTACTCATCTGCTTTTTTATCGGTTACAGTAGCGTCAGAAGATTTCAATAATGAGGGCGACATCATGGCGGAAACGCAATCACACTCCGGCCAGGGGCCGTGGTTTCTGGCCGATCATCCGGCGCTGGATTTTATCAACACCGAAGCTATCGCAGAGGGGCGGCCATACGATTTCTGGCAAAGCGATCAGGATGTTGAAGCCTGGCTGCAACAGGCCGGACTACTAACCGACGGATCTGCGCCGCAGTATGAGCCGGGCGCGCTGGTGCAGGCCGCTCGTCAGTTACGTCAGATTGTTCGTGACGCTGTGCAGCAGCATAAAGCAGGTGAGAATGTGAGTACTGAGGCGCTGAATGTCTGGCTGGGCCAGGCAACGAGTCACCTGCAACTGAGCGTGGAGTCGGGTTCGCTGACTATCCGGCGCGTTTACGCCAGCCAGAACGTGAGGCAACGGCTGGGACAGGTTGCAGAACAGGCTGCAATGCTGCTCACGCAGGAAGATTTCAGCAGAGTCCGTGCCTGTGAACATCCCGACTGCACCCTGTGGTTTTACGATCGCACCAAAGCGCATCGCCGCCGCTGGTGCAGCATGGCGCTGTGTGGCAATCGGGCGAAAGTTGCGCGTTTCAGGGCAGTAAAATCAGGTGGGTAGAGCGTGCGTCTGCCAGATAAAAAAACACCCTGCAGAGCAGGGTGTCAGAAACGTTATTTAGCCGCGGTCGTGGCGGGCTTTTGCCGTTTACGCAGCTTATCGATCAGTCGATGCGCTTCCGCTTTGGTTGCTACCGCAGGCGATGAACCGGTCAGCGGCTGACGCGCCGTTTCCCGCACCGTCAGAATGGTCAGCAGGCCGATCACGCCTGCACCCATCATGTAGTAGGCCGGCATCATGTTGTTTTTGGTGGTATCTACCAGCCACGCGGTAATCAACGGTGTCGTACCGCCGAACAGCGACACCGACAGGTTGAAACCGATAGCCAGTGCGCTGTAACGAATATCCGTGGTAAACAGGGCAGGCAGCGTCGACGGCATGGTGCCGCTGAAGCAGGTATGCAGCACGCCCAGAATCAGCAGGCCGCCAAATACCGCCCACATATTACCGGAGCCAATCAGCATAAAGCTCGGAATGGCAAGCAGGATCAGGCCTACTGCACCAAAGCCAATCACCGGACGACGACCAATGCGATCGGTCCAGCGCCCCCACAGCAGCGTCAGCGGCATCATCACGAACATTGCCACCATCACTAGCAGCAGACCACTCAGCTCTGGCAGACCCAGCACGCCGGTCAGGTAACTCGGCATATAAGAGGTCAGCATGTAGTTAGAGACGTTGAACAGCAAAACCAGACCGATACATTTCAGCATGGGCGCACGATATTTGCTTAGCATCTGCATCAGCGTCAGACGCGGTTTACTCTGTTCCAGCGCTTCCTGCTTTTCCATGTGCTGCTGGAATGCCGGAGTCTCTTCCAGTTTCAGACGGACATAAAGGCCGAACAGACCCAGCGGCGCGGCAATAAAGAACGGCACGCGCCAGCCCCAGGACATCATCGCCTCGTTCGACATCACCGTGGTCATCACCGTGACCAGGCTGGCACCCAGAAGGTAGCCGCCAATGGTACCAAACTCCAGGAAGCTGCCCATAAAGCCACGGCGTTTGTCGGTGGAGTACTCCGCGATAAAGGTCGCTGCGCCACCATATTCACCGCCAGTCGAGAAGCCCTGAATCAGGCGTGCTACCAGCAGCAGAATCGGGGCCATAATCCCGATCGACGAATAGGCCGGGATCAGGCCGATGCAGAATGTCCCGATCGACATCATGATCATCGTCATCGCCAGCACTTTCTGGCGGCCGATGCGGTCACCCAGCGGGCCAAACACCAGGCCGCCAATCGGACGCACGAGGAAGGCCGCCGCAAACGTACCAAAGGTGGCAATCAGCTGCACCGCGTTGTTGGCATCCGGGAAAAAGACTTTGCCGATGATGACGGCAAGATAGCTGTATACGCCAAAGTCGAACCATTCCATCGCGTTACCGAGCGCCGCTGCGCCAACTGCGCGCTTCAGCATGTCGTTATCAATAACGGTAATGTCGTCAACAGTCAGCTCTTTGGGCTTCCTGTTCCAGAAATGTTTCTTTGGGTGTTCAGACGATGTGTTTCTGGTGTCCATATTCTCCTCAGGTACTTCAATGAAGGAGTCTTATAGCTTTCGCAGCCGCAAATAATGTTCAGAAGAAACCGTGGAAATGAAAGCTATAAGAAGCCGAATAATTTTTAAGTGAAGCGGCAGAAACCGCAGCCGGTAAACCTTAGACTACGAATGTAAGGTTTTGCAAGTTTTCAGCCGAAATAACTGGCTTTGCTGACAAAACTAGCACACTGCACTTAATCATGCCTGCTTACGCTCATAAACATTTGGTCATATCCCGCGTTTATGGCTCAGATGCTGTCTGGCTCAGATTTCATCAGCTACGCCTGCGCTCATTAATCAGCTTCAGGCCGTCAATACGATCCAGCGCCTGCAGCAGCTGTTCCGTGCTGGCGGTCAGGCTGATACGGATATAATCCCGCCCGGCGGGGCCAAAGCCGTGACCTGGTGCCACCAGCAGATGACACTCTCGCAGTAACAGGCTGGCGAACTCCTCGCCGGTAAAACCGGGTGGCGCAGGCAGCCAGAGGAAAAAGGTGCCCTGACGAGCGCGCACCGGCCAGTGCATCGCTGCCAGCCTGGCGAGTACCACGCGACGCCGCTGGTGATAAGGATCAGCCAGACGGTTAAGTTGCTCAGCAGAGAGCGACAAGGCGGTGATGGCGGCATCCTGCACCGCACCAGACACCGTGCTGTAGCTGTGAGTATGCAGTTTTTTAAAAGCCGTAATAATCGAGGCGTTTCCCACAGCAAAGCCCACACGCCAGCCTGCCATCAACGCGCTTTTCGACAGGGTGTAAATTTCCACCCCCCACTCTTTGCCATCGGGCTGGGCCAGCAGACTTAGCGGCTGCTCGTCCGGCTCACTGCCTAGCGTAGCGTAGGCGAAGTCATGTATCAGCGGAATAGGGTGCTGGCGGGCGAAAGCCAGCGCGTCGGCGAACAGCGCGGGCGTCGCCAGTGCGCCGGTGGGATTATGGGGATAGTTGAGCATAACCAGACCGGCGCGCGCGGTAATCTCATCCGGCACCTGAGTAAAATCGGGCAGGAAAGCGTTACGCGCCTCCAGCGGGATGCCATAAAAATCGGCACCGGCTTGGCGTGCTGCTGAGCGATAGATTGGATAACAGGGATCGGTGGAGATTAACACCTGGCCCGGGTTGAGCAGGGCGCGTGGAAAGCCGTTGACGCCAATGTGCGCGCCCTGAAACAGCGCAACTTCGGTATCGGGATTGAGCGTGACCCCATAGTGACGCTGGTAAAAGTCAGCGATAGCCTGACGCAGGGCGGGCTTTCCCCAGAAGGAGGGATACTCATGGTTTTCAGGCTGCGCCGCCGCAGCCTGAAAGGAGGCGATGACCGCAGGCGGCGTAGGCTGACGTGGGCTGCCCGATGAGAGATCGATAAGCGGTAACTGCGATGCATCCAGTTCTGCTGCCTGCTTCTCGAGTAAGCTGAAAAGATTCTCTTCCAGCCCTGCGACCAAATCTGAAGCTGCAAACTCCGCCATAACCGTCCCGCAATAAAGAGTGTGAAGCGGAAAAGAATGACACAGCCGCGTTTCATTTCTTTAGCAGAAATAACGCTGAAGATTGCCGCTATCTGGATATTCAGACTGTGGCTATCGTTAGCATAAATAAGCCAAAGTCGGGATCGGTTTTGCCTGTTCCTGATTGTAAGGGCTGTGATTAAATCGATTGCTCTCACAATAATGAATCAGGAAGTACTATGCGCATTACATCACGGGGAATTATTTTTTCACTGACGGCTGTTTCAATTTTTATCTCTGCTGCGCAAGCCGCAGACCAGAAAAAAATACGCATTGGTTTTAATCCGGGTCCCTATAAAGAGCAGTTTGAAAAAGGCGTGGCACCTCTGTTAATTAAGCAGGGCTATACGCTGGAATATAAAGATTTCAGCGATGGCATACAGGTTAATGATGCTGTGCATCGCGGCACGATTGACGCCAATATCATGCAGCATCCGGTCTATCTGAAGTCGGTTAACGATCGGCTTGGCATCGATAACGTCGGTATTGTGCAGGTGCCGACCCCGCCAATGGGACTCTATTCTGAACGCGCAAAAACGCTCACGCAGCCTACGCCAGGCAGCACGGTCTCTGTGCCGAACCAGCCCTCCAATGAGTATCGTGCGGCGCTGCTACTTCAGAGTATCGGCTGGCTGAAAATCAGCCCTGAGAGCGACGCCGCAACCTTCTCGCAGAAAAACATTACGGAGAACCCCTACAAAATCGTGCTGAAAGAGATGGATAACGCCCAGCAGGTGCGCGCACTGCCTGATGTGGATTATGGTGTCATTCAGGGTAACTTCGCGGTCTCCAGTGGCCTGAAACTCAATTCCGCGCTGAAACTGGAGGCACCAACCAGCCAGTTTATTAACGTAGTAACGGTAGCGGGTAAAAATAAGCAGGCTCATTTTGCCCGTGACATTATTGCCGGCTATCACTCGCCGGAATTCAAAGCGTATATCACCGGTAATGCGCAATATGCGGGCTATCTGTTGCCAGACTATTTCAAATGAGTCAGGCGGCTATCGCGTTTCACCAGGCCAGCAAAACCTTTGCACGTAATGGGACAGAAGTGCAGGCGCTGCAGGATATTAATCTGCGCATCAACCAGGGCGATATTTTTGGCGTTATCGGCACCAGTGGTGCCGGAAAAAGCACGCTGCTGCGCCTGATTAATCATCTGGAAACGCCGACGACCGGCACGGTAGAGGTGCAGGGTGAAGCGTTACAGGGGATCAGCAAAAAGCGGTTAATTGAAGTCAAAAAGCAGATTGGGATGATCTTTCAGCACTTTAATCTGCTCAATGCCCGCACCGTATTTCACAACGTGGCCATCCCGCTGATATTGCAGGGGCGGAGTAAAGATTTTATTGCCACCCGCGTGGCGGAACTGCTGGCGTTTGTGAACTTCAGCGACAAAGCCCACAGCTACCCGGACGAACTCTCTGGCGGTCAGAAACAGCGCGTCGGGATTGCCCGTGCGCTGGCGACCAACCCTGCCATTCTGCTGTGCGATGAGGCGACGTCGGCGCTGGATCCCCAGACCACGGTACAGATTCTGCTGCTGTTGCAGGAAATCAATCAGCGTTATGGCATCACCATTGTGCTGATCACCCACGAGATGTCAGTGGTGCAGAAAATCTGCAACCGGATGGCGGTAATGGCCCACGGGCGCATTGTTGAACAGGGCGATGTCCTGACGCTGTTCGCCGAACCGCAGCAGGCGGTGAGCGCCAGCTTTGTGCAGTCGGTCATTCACGATCGCCTGCCACAGCAGACGCTTGAATTGCTCAGCGAGCATCCGGCAGCCGACGCGTTACGGCTGGAGTTTGTCGGCAGCACGGCACAGCAGCCGGTGATCAATCAGCTGATCCGCAACTATGAGGTGGAGGTGAATATTCTGTTCGCCAGCATGACGGAGGTGCAGCGCACCATTCTGGGTTTCATGATTGTGCAGATCAAAGGCGAACCCGCGCAGCGCGAGGCGGCGATTCAGTTTCTCACCGCGACCGGAGTAAAAATCAGTGATGTCTGAACTCTTTGAAACGGCTGTAACCGGCGATCAGTTCCTGACGGCGATGCAGGACACGCTGATTATGGTGGGGCTGTCGCTGGGCTTTGGTTCGCTGCTGGGGCTGCCGCTTGGCATTATTCTGGTGGTCTGCCGTCCGGGCGGGATACAGCCCCAGCGTCTGGTGCATCAGCTATTGAACCCTGTCGTGAATATCATCCGTTCGCTGCCGTTCATTATTCTGCTGATTACTATCCTGCCGCTGACGCGCCTGCTGGTGAACACCACGATTGGCACGGCGGGGGCCATTGTACCGCTGGTGATCTTTATTGCGCCTTATATCTCGCGGCTGGTGGAAAGCGCGTTGCTGGAGGTCGACGAAGGCATTCTGGAGTCAGCCAACGCGATGGGGGCTACTACGCTGCAGACCATCTGGTATTTCATGCTGCCGGAAGCGGCTTCCTCGCTGGTGCTGGCCCTGACCACTGCCACCATCGGACTGCTGGGCGCCACGGCGATGGCGGGCACGGTGGGTGGCGGCGGCATTGGCGACCTCGCCATTACTTACGGTTATCAGCGCTTTGACGCCTTTGCCACGATTTCCACTGCGCTGGTTCTCATTGTGATTGTCCAGCTTCTGCAAACCCTGGGTACGCGTATTTCACGTCGTATCCGACGCGAGTAAACCATGAAGAAGAATGATTTAGCGGTAATGCACTGGGGCACCTATCACGTCACCACCGACGGTGACACGCTGACGTCGGTCAGGCCGGTGGCGTGGGACCGTAATCCGTCCGCTATCGGTCAGTCGCTGCCGGGCGCGGTGCAGAGTGAAACCCGGGTCAGAAATCCGGCTGTCAGGCTCGGCTATCTGCAGAACAGAAGCGCTTCACGCAGCGGACGCGGTAAAGAGCCGTTTGTCGAGGTGAGCTGGGAAGTGGCGCTGCAACTGGTGGCTGAAGAGCTGGCGCGGGTGAAAACCGGGCACGGCAATGAAGCGATCTATGCCGGTTCATATGGCTGGTCCAGCGCCGGACGATTTCATCATGCCCAGAGCCAGCTGCACCGCTTCTTTAACCACTACGGCGGCTACACCGCCAGCACCAATACCTACAGCATTGCGGCCGGTGAACGCACGCTGCCGCACATCATCGGTAATCTGGATGAGTTACAACGTCACCATACTCACTGGCCGGTACTGGCGGAGCATTGTGAGCTGTTTGTGGCGATTGGCGGATTGCCGCTGCGCAATGCGCAGGTCAATGGCGGTGGGGCTAACGATCATGCGCTGGCTCACTGGCTGACCACACTGCGGCAGAATGGCACCCGCTTTATTAACATCAGTCCGGTCAGAAACGATCTCGCCGGGGTGGCCGATGCGGAGTGGCTGGCGATAAAGCCCGGCTCCGATACGGCGTTACTACTGGCCATCGGGCAGGTATTGATTGCGGAATCCCTGTATGACGCGGCCTTTGTGGCGCGCTACACCGTAGGCTTCGATATCTATGCGGCGTATCTGTTGGGTGAACACGATGGCATCGCCAAAACGCCCGAATGGGCTGCGTCACTAACCGGGCTGGCAGCCGATCAGATTCGCGGATTAGCACGGCAGATGGCGGCTCACAAAACGATGGTCAATATTGCCTGGTCAGTGCAGCGTGCGCGGCAGGGCGAGCAGGCGTTCTGGGCCACTGTCGCCACCACTGCGCTACTGGGGCAGATTGGCACGCCCGGCGGCGGGCTGGGGTTTGGTTACGCCTCAACCAATCTGGCGGGTGCCGCCCGGCGACAGTTCTCTGGCCCCCGGCTGCCTGCCGGCCATAATGCCGTACAGCAGACTATACCGGTGGCACGTATCGCTGACATGCTGCTTAATCCCGGCGGTCTCTACGCGTTTGACGGCCAGCAGCGAACCTATCCCGACATCCGGCTGGTCTACTGGGCTGGCGGCAACGTCTTCCATCATCATCAGGATATCAACAAGCTGATACGCGCATGGCAGCAGCCGGACACCGTGATTGTGCATGAGCAGTTCTGGACGGCGCAGGCCAGATTTGCCGATATCGTCCTGCCCGCCACCACTTCGCTGGAGCGCGAGGATATCGGCAGCGCCAGCAACGACGGCTTTATTATTGCCATGCCGCAGCATCTGCCGCCGTTTGGGGCGGCAAAATCGGATTACGCCATCTTTGCTGAGCTGGCGCAGCGGCTCGGTTTTGCTGATGCCTTTACTCAGGGACGCGGTGAGCGCCAGTGGCTTGAAGCCATTTACGCAGACTCCCGGCCACGCGCAGCGGCGCAGGGCATCGAACTGCCGCCCTTTGAGGCCTTCTGGTCACAGGGCGTGGTGGAATATCCCGCGCCTGACACACCACAGATCCTCCTTAAAGCGTTTCGCGATAACCCGGAGTCGGCCCCGCTCAGCACGGTATCGGGAAAAATCGAACTCTTTTCGCAGCGGGTGGCTGACTTTGGCTATGAAGAAGCGCCCGGCTTTGCCTTCTGGTATCCGCCGGAATATCAGGCTCAGCAGCAGGAGAAGCAGCAGTGGCCGTTGCATCTGCTCTCCAGCCAGCCGCGAACCCGGCTGCACAGCCAGTACGATCATGGCCGGGTCAGCCGGGCCACCAAAATTGCCGGGCGCGAGCCGCTCTGGATGCACCCTGAGGATGCGGCTGCGCGTGGCATTGAGGAGAACAGCATCGTGAAAGTGTTTAACGGACGCGGCGCGCTGCTGGCGGGCGTTCATCTGACACAGGATATCCTGCCGGGGGTGGTGCAGATGTCGACCGGGGCCTGGTATGACCCGCTGGAACAGCAGGAGGGCAAGCCGCTGGATAAACATGGCAACCCTAATGTGCTGACCCAGGATCGCGGCAGTTCACGACTGGGCCAGGGGTGCAGCGCGCAGACCTGTTTTGTAGAGATTGCGCTTTACCACGAGACCCTGCCTGAAATCACAGCGTGGTCGCCACCGGAATTTGTGATCCCGACCACAGAGTAATCTGCGGGCGGGGACTTAAGGGGCGGTGGGATATTCCCATCCGCCGCATATCCATAGCAGGATTAGTTGGTAGTTAACGCATAACTGAAATGGCAAGGTAAAACGATTCTATGCCAACAGAGTGTTAATCATGAGTGCGTTAACCCCATCAGAATTGCCGGTCATTGATTTCGCATTATTGTCAGGTCATCAACAGCAGCAGCGACAGGTTCTGGAAAAATTAAGCCAGGCCGCGCGTGATGTCGGTTTCTTCTACTTAATTAATCACGGTATCGACCGTGAATTACTGGATGAGGTTCAGCGGGTCGCACGGACGTTTTTTGCTCTGCCGCAGGCGGACAAAACGGCGGTCGCGATGGCCAACTCACCGCATTTTCGTGGTTACAACCTGGCGGGCGTGGAAATCACCCGCAGCCAGCCCGATTATCGTGAGCAGTTCGATATTGGCGCAGAGCGCGAAGCGCTGCCCGTCACCGCCGATTCCCCGACCTGGCAACGCATGCAGGGGCCGAACCAGTGGCCTGAAGCCTTGCCTGAATTGCAGACGGTGGTGACCCGCTGGCAGCAGCAGATGACTGCCGTGGCGCTGGAGCTGCTGCGCGCCTTTGCCGAAGCGCTGAACCTGCCACGTAACGCCTTCGATAACCTTTACGGCGACTATCCCAACGAACACATCAAACTGATCCGCTATCCGGGCCGCACCGAGGGTGAATCACGCCAGGGTGTAGGTGCACACAAGGATTCGGGTTTCCTGACCATGTTATTACAGGACGACCAGCCGGGCTTGCAGGTTGAAGTGACGCCGGGCAACTGGATTGATGCCTCACCTTTGCCGGGCGCGTTTGTGGTCAACATTGGCGAACTGCTGGAGCTGGCGACCAACGGCTATCTGCGCGCGACGGTACACCGCGTGGTGTCGCCGCAGCAGAACAATGAGCGCTTATCCATCGCCTTCTTCCTTGGCGCACAGCTCGACGCCGTCGTGCCAATCTATCAGCTTCCCCCGCAGCTGGCTGAGCTGGCGCAGGGACCGAGCAGCGATCCGCTTAACCCGCTCCTGCGAGAAGTTGGCTGGAATTACCTTAAAGGCCGGCTGCGTTCGCATCCGGAAGTTGCCCAGCGTTTCTATCCCGAACACAACACCCACTAAAAACTACGACTGATAACGATAAGAGATAAATGATGATGATTAAAAAGCGCTTTCTGGTTCTGGCTGGTCTTTCACTGCTGATTGCTCAAAGTTTACAGGCGGCACCGCTGCGCGTGGCGGCCGATCCGCTGCCGCATGCGGAAATCCTTGAGTATGTCAAAACTCTGGATCCGAAACTGGATATCAAAATTGTTGAGCTGAGCGGGGGCGTGAATGCCAATGAACTGCTGGCATCCGGGGATGTCGATGCCAACTACTTCCAGCATCTGCCTTATTTAAAAGATCAGGAGAAAGCGCTGGGAAAAACCTTTGCCGTGGTCGCCAGTGTGCATATTGAGCCGCTGGGGATCTACTCGCGTAAGGTGAAATCGCTGGCAGCGTTGCCAGAGGGCGCAAGCATTGCCGTGCCGAACAACACCACCAACCTGAGCCGCGCACTCTGGCTGTTGCAGGACAAAGGGGTGATTAAACTTAACGCGCAGGGCGAGGCGGGTTCGACGCTGGTGACGCCGAAAGATATCAGTGAAAACCCGAAGAAAATTAAAATTGTTGAGATCGAATCACCGCAGCTGCCACGGTCACTGGATGACGTTGATGCCGCCATTATCAACGGCAACTATGCCCTGGAAGCGGGTCTGAATCCGGCAAAAGATGCGCTGGGGCTGGAGTCCGCGGCGCATAACCCTTACGCCAACCTGCTGGTGACCACGCCTGAACTGGCGAAAGATCCGCGAGTGATTCAGCTGGCGAAAGATCTGCGCTCGCCGCAGGTGGCAGAGTTCATCCGTAAAACCTATCAGGGCTCTGTGATTCCGGTTGCGGACCAGCAGCATGATTAAGCTCAGTCATCTCAGCAAACACTACGCTGGCGCACCTGCGCCAGCGTTAGACGATATCTCTCTGACCATCGAAGAGGGCACCATCTTTGGTATCCTGGGCCGGAGCGGGGCGGGCAAAAGTACGCTGCTGCGCTGCCTGAACCGGCTGGAGAGTCCTTCCAGCGGGCGGATTGAGATAGATGGTCAGGATCTCGCCACATTGAGCCTGGCGCAGCTGCGTCAGCAGCGCCAGCAGATGGGGATGATCTTCCAGCACTTCAATCTGCTGCATTCCCGTAACGTGCAGGACAATGTCGATCTGGCGCTGGAGATTGCGGGTGTGCCTAAGGCGGCGCGCCGCCAGCGGGTCACCTCGCTGCTGAAACTGGTGGGGCTGGAGTCCTTTGCGGCCGCCTGGCCGTCGCAGCTCTCAGGTGGACAGAAACAGCGCGTCGGCATTGCCCGCGCGCTGGCCGCCCGACCGCGTTATCTGCTGTGCGATGAGGCGACCAGCGCGCTGGACCCCGAAACCACCACCTCGATTCTCGATCTGCTGGCCGATATTCAGCAGCAGCTCAATATCACAGTTGTGTTGATTACCCATGAAATGGCGGTAGTAAAGCGTATCTGTGACGGTGCGGCGCTGCTGGAGAATGGCCAGCTGGTCGAGAGCGGAACGCTGAGCCAGATTATGGGACGCGAAGAGGGACGCCTGCGCAAAATGCTGCTGAAGGATGGCGAAGCGGACCGGGCGTTTATTGAAAAATATCAGCGAGAGGCATTAACCCGATGCGTAGCATGAGTAGCGATCGGTTTCAGGAACTGCTGTTGAACGCCACAGGCGAAACGTTATATATGGTGCTGCTGGCGGCACTCTTTACGGTAGCGATAGGTTTACCGGTGGGCGTGCTGCTGTTCCTGACCCGTCCCCAGGGCATTCTGCCTAACCGCGCGATTTCACTACTGCTCAATGCGCTGGTCAATACTGGGCGCGCGCTGCCGTTTGTGGTGCTGCTAATCGCACTGATCCCTTTTACCCGCCTGCTGGTCGGCACCACGCTCGGCAGTACCGCCGCGATTGTCCCGATTACGCTGGGCGCCTTTCCCTTTTTTGCCCGCATCGTGGAGAACGCGCTGGATGAGGTCGATCGCGGCCGCATTGAGGCGGTAGTCTCAATGGGCGGCACGTTGTGGCATATCGTCAGCCGCGTATTGCTGCCGGAAGCACTCCCTGCGCTGGTGGCGGGCATTACCCTGACTATTGTGATGCTGATTGGCTTCTCGGCGATGGCGGGTGTGGTCGGCGGCGGCGGACTAGGCGATCTGGCGATTCGCTACGGCTATCAGCGCTTCGATAACCAGATCATGGCGGCCACCATTGTGGTGCTGCTGGCGCTGGTGATGCTGATTCAGAAACTCGGTGACCGCCTGGTGCGTTCGCTGGCTTATCGGCGTTAAGGGGCAGCGATGTTTCGTGTAATGTCGCCAAAAGGCTATCTGCAACGGCCAGGACTCCGGTCTGAAGTGGGTGAGATTATCCGGCCGCTGACCTCGCATATACATATCCTCACCTCGCCGCACGCCTGGCAGGCGGTGAATCCGGCACTGACCATCAGCCTGGAACAGGCAGGCATTCGCTGGCAGCTCGACATGCTGACCGGTGAATGCACCGATGCGGCGATAGCTTCACTGCAACAGCGGGTGCAGACGCACGGAGCCACCCTGATTCTGGCCGTCGGGGGCGGGCGGGTGCTGGACTGTGCCAAAGCGGTCAATGATGCCCTGCCGGATGTGCGGCTGGTCAACTTCGCTACGCTGGCTGCCACCTGCGCAGCCTGGTCTCCGCTGGCAATTATTTATAACAAGCAGGGCGGGCATCTTCGCAGTCAGCCACTTAACGCCATGCCGGAATGGATTCTGGTGGACAGTGAAGTGATTGCCCATAGCGACGTCCGCTACCTGCGATCCGGTATTGTGGACGCGCTGGCGAAATGGTTTGAGTTTGAACCTTATCAGCGACAGACGCCGCACCGGATGGCGCTGGATCTTAAAGTCGCCGCCGCCTGGCAGGCGGTGACGGTGCTGAGACAGTGGGGTGAAACGGCGGTGGCCGATAACCTAGCGCAACAGGTCACCCCGGCGCTGGAGAAGGTGATTGAAGCCAATATTGTACTGGCAGGGCTGGCGAACAGTATTCAGGACGCAATGGCGACGCCCGGCTTTGCCCATGTTATCCACGACCGTCTGACGCACCAGCCAGAACTGCATCACTGGCTGCACGGCGAAAAGGTCGGTTTCAGCCTGCTGATCCAGTCCTGGATTGAACAGCAGGGCAAACAGGTCGAGCCGGAACTGCTGTCGCTGCTGCGCCGTTTCCACTCGCCCCTGACGCTACCTGCGGCTATCGACGCCGACACCGTGCATCAAATCGCGCAGCAAATCCACTTTCCCGCCGCCAGCCTGGCGCATCTTCCCTTTACGTTTGACCCTCATCAACTGGAGAAGGCTCTGCTGGCGACGGCCGCGTTTAAACCGTAAATGCGGTGAGTCAGAAGAACAGACGTTGCCGCTTGATAACCTACCAATAGTAACTTACCTTTAGTAGCTTAATGGCTAATCAGGTAAGGTGACAACGATGCATGCACTCATAGTGACTTCCCATCCTAATCAGGATGCGCATTCCCACCACGTGGCGGACCAGCTGGCGCAGGGCATAATCTCGACAGGGCACCACACGGTTGAAAAGGCGGATCTGGCGGCAGAAGGGTTTGATCCACGCTTCACGCTCGATGATCATCGACGTTTCAACGGTCAGGCTATGGCATCGCCCGAAGTGCTGGCGGAACAGCAGCGACTGGACCGCGCCGATGCGCTGGTACTGGTCTATCCGATTTACTGGTGGTCATTCCCGGCACAGCTCAAAGGCTGGATCGACCGGGTGTTTATCCAGGACTGGGCCTTCAGCGAACAGGATGGCCGGGTAATTAAACGCCTTGGCCATCTGCCTGTGCATCTGCTGGCCATTGGCGCGGCGGACACCCGAACCTTTGTGCGGCGCGGCTATTTCACCAGCATGCGTAATCAGATTGAAAACGGCATCTTTGACTACTGCGGTGCGCCGGTGGTGACCAGTGAGCTGTTACTGATCGGCGATGAAGGTTATCCTGAGTCGCACTATCAGCTGGCGCAGGCTCTGGGCCAGCGTCTGTTCGCCCATCAGGAAAAACATGACCGTAGAAAAAACACCCCGTAAGCGTCTGTCACGTGAGGCCCGACGCAGGCAGTTGTCAGACGTCGCGTGGCAGATAATGCAGACGGAAGGCAGCGAGGCGCTGACGCTGGCGCGGGTCGGCGACGCGGCAGGCGTCAGTAAACCGGTGGTGTATGACCATTTCACTACCCGTCATGGGCTGCTGGCGGCGTTGTATGACGATTTTGATCGCCGCCAGAGCGAGCGGATGAATGCGGCGATGGATGCCGCGCCGATGCAATTACCAGAAAAAGCGGACGTGCTCGCGGCCTGTTATGTCGATTGTGTGATGACGGAGGGGCGCGAAATACCCGAACTGCTGTCCGCGCTCAGTACCTCACCGGAACTGGCCGCCGTCAAACGCCACTATCAGCTCGATTTTATTGCCCGCTGTCAGCGCTGGCTTGCGCCTTTTGCTGGCAGCAGCGGTATTGCGGAAGCCGGCATGTGGGGGCTGCTGGGGGGCGCGGATGCCATCGCAGGCGCGGTGGCACGCGGCGATATCAGCAAGCCTGAAGGTCAGCAGGCGATAGCGGCTATGGTGATGGCGCTAGTGGCGGGCAGTCTGGCGTCAGAAGCGGATTAGGATAAAAAAGGCGGCCCGCAGGCCGCCGAATCATTCAACCACAACAGGCGTTGTGTAAGCAGTGGCAACGTACAATGATGATCGTCTAGCCTTTCACCCCGCCCGCGGTTAATCCGCTGACCAGCCAGCGCTGTGCCAGCAGGAAAACCAGGGTGATCGGAATCGCGGAGAGCACCGCCGCCGCGGCAAAATCCCCCCACAGGTAGTTCTGCGGATTGAGGTACTGCTGCATCCCCACCGCCAGGGTATAGCTGTTGACGTCGCGCAGCAGCAGCGAGGCCACCGGCACTTCAGTTACTGCAGCGATAAACGCCAGAATAAACACCACCGCCAGAATCGGCACCGACAACGGCAGCAGCACCAGCCGGAACGCTTGCCACGGCGTTGCGCCATCCAGCGCGGCGGCCTCTTCCAGTGACCCATCGATGGTTTCGAAATAGCCCTTAATCGTCCAGACGTGTAGCGCAATGCCGCCCAGATAGGCGAAGATCACTCCACCGTGGGTATTCAGCCCGATAAAGGGCAGATACTGGCCGAGACGATCAAACAGCGCATAGAGCGCTACCAGCGACAGCACCGCCGGGAACATCTGGAAAATCAGCATCCCTTTCAGCAGGCTGGCGCGACCGGTAAAGCGCATACGGGCAAACGCATAGGCGCAGGTGGTGGAGAGCGCCACGATGCCCAGCGCGCTGATTGCCGCAATCTTGATCGAATTCCATAACCACAGCAGCACCGGGAAGGGCGGCGGTGTAACCCGTCCGTCGGCATGTTCAACGCTAAAGCCCAGCGCCAGCCGCCAGTGCTCCCAGGAAATCTGCTCCGGGATCAGGCTGCCGGTGGCAAAGTTACCGGCTCGCAGGGAAATCGCGATCACCATCAGCAGCGGAAACAGAATCGCGGCAATAAATAACAGCAGCAGCAGATGCGTGGTCAGCAGACGCAGCCGTTGCGATTTGGGTTGTACCATAGCCATAACAACTCCTTAGCGCCTGGTCCATCAGGCTATTAATCGAATTTCATCCGCGAGGCTTTAAGGTTAATCACCGCCAGCGCACCCACCAGCAGGAAGATCAGCGTGGCAATGGCGGCCGCCAGACCAAAGTCCTGCCCGCCACCGCCTTCAAAGGCGATACGCCAGGTGTAGTTCACCAGCAGGTCGGTATAACCGGCTGGTGTGGTAGTGCCCAGGCGATCCGGCCCGCCGTTGGTCAGCAGCTGCACCAGCACAAAGTTATTAAAGTTAAAGGCAAAGCTGGCAATCATCAGCGGCATCAGCGGTTTCAGCAGCAGCGGCAGCGTAATCAGGAAGAAGTTCTGTAGCGGGCCGGCACCGTCCATCGCCGAGGCTTCATAGAGGTCGTCGGGAATGGCTTTCAGCAGCCCCATGCAGAGGATCATCATGTAGGGATAGCCGAGCCAGGTGTTGACGATAATCAGCATGGTGCGTGCCAGCGTCGGATCGCTGAACCAGGCGGGTTTTACACCAAACAGCGCGCTCAGCATCACGTTGATCTCGCCAAAGCTCTGGTTAAACAGCCCCTTGAAAATCAGGATCGAGATAAAGGCCGGCACGGCATAGGGAAGAATCAGCATCACCCGATAGACCGCTTTGCCGCGCAGCGCTTCCCACTGCACCAGACAGGCCAGCACCATGCCCACAGCCACGGTCAGCACCACTGTGATCAGCGAGAAGAGCAGCGTCCAGCCAAATATCGCCAGGAACGGCTTCTGAATCCCTTCATCGGTAAAGACCCGTACGAAGTTTTTCCAGCCGGTATTCACGGTAAAGCCGGGACTCAGGGTTTCGTTGCCCCAGTTATCGTCTGCGTTGATGGCCTGATAAAAACCGGTCTGCGGATTGGCGCGGTAATGCGTGCCGCTCTGCTGATTAATCAGCTCATCCTGCGCGCCAACCCGATAAAGCGGCTGGGTACCAGAGTACTGACGCAGCGAACTCATCCGCAGCTGACGGCCATCCGGCAGCTCGGCGCGGATCTGGCTCAGCGCCTGACGGTGGGTGGTGATCACCCTGAAGGTGGCACGTTCGGCTGCAGGGAGTGCCGCGGGAGCCATTTTCAGCGTCTGATCTGCGCCAAATGTAAAGGGAGGGGAGACAAAATTATCTTTGCCATCGTTCAGCACCAGCTGCCAGCGATCACCCGCCGGGAAGAGTGAAAAATTCACCGCCTCACCCGACTGGAACGTGCGGCCCAGCAGCACCTGCTGCGCCCGCTCAAAGGTAAGCTGGTTACTGCTGCTGTAGTTGGTAAAAGCGATGGCGATAGTGCAGGCGAGGGGGAACAACACAAACAGCGCCATTCCGGCGACACCAGGATAGACATAGCGCCACGCATAGGCGCGACGGTTGGCAAAAATCCACAGTCCGGTCGCGCTGAGGATCAGCGTCAGCAGCGCAAAAAGATATTCGCCCTGCGCGTACATCAGCACCAGCAGATAGCCGACCAGCAGACAGCAGAGCGCGATGAGAACGCTTTTCAGCAGCAGACTGCGCGTTTTCGGTTTTCCTGACATGATGCGGTTTTCCTTAACGATCACTCAAGCCGGGTTGCCCCGGCTGCAAAAGGGAGAATTACTTCTTCAGACGGGCCTGGGCATCTTTTAGTGCGGCGTCAACGCTCTGACGACCGCCCAGCGCATTCAGGGTCGCTGTGCGCATCGCGTACCAGAAGGCCGCCATCTGCGGGATGTTCGGCATGATGTCGCCCTGTTTCGCGTTGCTCATGGTGGCGGCGATACGTGGATCTTTCTCCAGCGTCTGCTGATAAGATTTCAGCGCCACGGCACCCAGCGGCTTGTCTTTGTTGACCGTTTCCAGTCCGGAATCGGTCAGCAGATAGTTCTCCAGGAATTCCTTCGCCAGTTCCTTGTTTGGACTGGCGGCATTGATCCCGGCGCTCAGTACGCCGACAAAGGCTTTAGACGGTTTTCCCTTCAAGGCAGGCAATTCTGTGACGCCATAGTCGATGCCGCTCTTATCCAGATTGCCCCATGCCCACGGACCATTGATGGTCATGGCAGTCTCACCTTTGTTGAAGGCGGCTTCGGCAATGGAGTAATCGGTATCCGCATTCAGCGTTTTGGCTTTGACCTGATCGACCAGGAACTGCATGCCCGCTTTCGCCCCGGCGTTATCGACGCCGACATCCTTCACATCATAGTGCCCATCGCTCAGCTTAAAGGCGTAAGCTCCGCCAGCGGCCAGCAACGGCCAGGTGAAGTAAGGCTCCTGCAGGTTAAACATCATGGCACTTTTGCCTTTGGCGCGCAGTTGCTTGTCGAGCGCGGCCATCTCTTCCCAGGTTTTTGGCGGAGTTGGCAGCAGCTTTTTGTTGTAGATCAGTGACAGCGACTCCACTGAAATCGGATAGCCGATCAGCTTGCCGTCAAAGCGCACCGCGTCCCAGGTGAAAGGGAAGATTTTTTCGCGGAAGCTGGCATCCGGTGTCACCTCAGCCAGCAGGCCCGACTGCGCGTAGCCGCCAAAACGGTCATGCGCCCAGAAGATAATGTCCGGGCCATCGCCGGTCGCCGCGACCTGCGGATACTTCTCTTCCATTTTGTCAGGATGTTCGACCGTGACTTTGATACCGGTCTCCTGCTCAAATTTCTTACCCACTTCGGCAAGGCCGTTATACCCCTTGTCACCGTTGATCCAGATGACCAGTTTACCTTCCTCGATTTTTGCCATCGCGCTTGCTGAAAAGAGCACAGCAGAGAGGGCAGAAAGGGCCAGAATTCGTGCTCCGGTTTTCATCGTCATAAATCCATCCTGTTAGCGGAAGTGGTGAATGCTCTGTCGGCATCATTGTGCGGATCCACACCGCCATCTCATCCTCCTGCGCTCTACGCCCCTGGCGTAATCGCTGTGATCGCACGTGCAAAAAGCGCCTTAAGCGCGTGCTGAAGCGGTAAAAAATCCTGCAGGTCTGCGTCAGCGATCACAAAAAAGCGCAGCAGCGCGCGGCCTGCCGAGTCAGCCCGCATTTCTCCTCCTCCCGCCTCCTCCCCCATCAGATTGCGTCGCGGCGGAGGATGTTACTCCCTGTTTCCTCTCGCATAGTGAGCCCCGGAACCCGTCTGCCGCCCGGCAGACACGAATGTGCAGCTAAGAGGGAAGGGATCATGGCGAGCGTTGTGCTACGCAATGTCACAAAAGCCTGGGGCGATACGGTGGTGTCGAAAGATATTGATCTCACTATTCGTGAAGGGGAATTTGTTGTTTTCGTCGGCCCGTCGGGCTGTGGCAAATCGACGCTGCTGCGCATGATTGCCGGACTGGAAACCATCACCAGCGGCGAACTGTTGATCGGCGACCGGCGCATGAATGAGGTGCCGCCCGCCGAACGTGGCATCGGCATGGTGTTTCAGTCTTATGCGCTCTATCCCCACCTGTCGGTGGCGGAGAATATGTCGTTTGGCCTGAAGCTGGCCGGGGTGAAAAAAGCGGAGATCCATCAGCGCGTCAATCAGGTGGCAGAGATTCTGCAACTGGCGCACCTGCTCGATCGCCGGCCTAAAGCCCTCTCTGGCGGTCAGCGTCAGCGCGTGGCGATTGGCCGCACGCTGGTGGCGGAGCCGCGCGTCTTTCTGCTGGATGAACCGCTGTCGAACCTCGACGCGGCGCTGCGCGTCCAGATGCGCATTGAGATCTCCCGTCTGCATAAGCGCCTGAAGCGCACCATGATTTACGTCACCCACGATCAGATCGAAGCGATGACGCTGGCAGACAAGATCGTGGTGCTGGATGCCGGGCGCATTGCGCAGGTCGGCAGGCCGCTTGAGTTATATCACTATCCCGCCAACCGCTTTGTCGCCGGGTTTATTGGCTCACCCAAAATGAATTTCCTGCCGGTCAAAGTGACCGCCACCGCCATTGATCAGGTCCAGGTGCGGCTGCCGAATCAGCAGCTGGTCTGGCTGCCGGTGGACAGTGCTGGCGTCCAGGTCGGCAGCAATATGTCACTGGGTATTCGCCCGGAACATCTGCTCTCCAGCGATATCGCCGACGTCACCCTGGAAGGGGAAGTGCAGGTGGTGGAACAGCTGGGGCATGAAACACAGATTCACATCGAGATTCCCGCTATCCGTCAGAACCTGGTCTACCGCCAGGAGGACGTCGTGCTGGTAAAAGAGGGCGCCATCCTCGGTATTGGCCTGCCGCCCGAGCGTTGTCACCTGTTCCGCGAGGACGGGAGCGCGTGCCGCAGGCTGTATCAGGAGCCGGGTGTATAGCCCTGCCAAAAACAATAAAAGCAATGACCTCAGGAGATAGAAAATGTTAACTCTGCGCAAACTTCCCATTGCCGTTGCCGTCGCGGTGGGCACCCTCTCCGCCCCGACGATGGCGGTTGATTTTACCGGTTACGCCCGTTCCGGCATTGGCTGGACCGGCAGCGGTGGCGAGCAGCAATGTTTTCAGGCGACCGGCGCTCAAAGTAAGTACCGTCTGGGTAACGAGTGTGAAACCTACGCCGAACTGAAATTAGGCCAGGAAGTGTGGAAAGAGGGCGACAAAAGCTTCTATTTCGACACCAACGTGGCTTACTCCGTGGCACAGCAGAATGACTGGGAAGCGACATCCCCCGCTTTCCGCGAAGCCAACGTCAAAGGTAAAAACCTGATTGATGCGCTGCCAGGTTCAACCATCTGGGCCGGTAAGCGGTTCTATCAGCGTCACGACGTTCATATGATCGACTTCTACTACTGGGATATCTCCGGTCCGGGCGCGGGTCTGGAAGATGTCGATTTGGGCTTTGGTAAGCTCTCTTTCGCGGCAACCCGTTCGTCTGAAGCCGGCGGCTCTTATACCTTCTCCAGCGATCGTATCCGTGACTTCGCCACCAGCACTGCCAACGACGTGTTTGATGTGCGTCTGGCCGGTCTGGAAACTAATACGGATGGCGTGCTGGAACTGGGTGTCGATTACGGTCGTGCCAATGTCCGTGACGACTACCGTCTGGAGGATGGCGCGTCGAAAGATGGCTGGATGTTCACGGCTGAACATACCCAGAGCATGCTGAAGGGTTACAACAAGTTCGTGCTGCAGTACGCCACTGATGCGCTGACCTCGCAGGGCAAAGGCGTGCCGCAGGGTACCAGTCTGAATAACAATGGTGACATGTATCGTATTCTCGATCACGGCGCGATCTCGCTGGCGGAACGCTGGGACCTGATGTACGTCGCCATGTATCAGAACATCGATCTGGACAACAACCGCGGCACCGAGTGGTACACCGTGGGTGTGCGCCCGATGTACAAATGGACGCCGATTATGAGCACGTTGCTGGAACTGGGCTACGACAACGTCAAATCGCAGCAGGCTAACGAGCGCAACGGCCAGTACAAAGTGACGCTGGCGCAGCAGTGGCAGGCGGGCGACAGCATCTGGTCTCGTCCGGCACTGCGTCTGTTCGCGACCTACGCCAAATGGGATGAAAAGTGGGGTTACAACAAAGATAACTCAGGCGATCTCACCACCTTCGCCTCTGCGGACACCAGCGGCAACGGCATCCTGACTAACAGCCGTGGCAACAACGACGAAGTCACCTTCGGCGCGCAGATGGAAATCTGGTGGTAACCCTTTTCTGACAGGCGCGGCGTCGCGCCTGAGGGATCTCTTTGGTCGTGGTGTGCCATTGCCTGGTTCACATCGCGACCTGTAATAAGGTACGCATAATGAAAATGAAAAAACTGGCTGCACTCTGTCTGAGTGCGGCGCTGCTGACAGGGCACACTCTGCCTGCCCTGGCCGATGTTAATCTGGTGCCACAGGATCTCTCCGCTGCACCCGTCGTGGCACCTGAATCGCTACAACGTCTGAGCTGGCAACCGCTGGCGGCCTCTCAGACCCAGACCACGACACTTTCGAACAGCGGCCAGACGCTGAACGCGCCACACATTGCCGGGTCGGTCGCGGCCTACAGTCTGCCCGCCAATATCGGCGAACTGACGCTGACGCTGAGCAGTGAAGTGGCGAACGGTCAGGTTTTCGCGCCGAACGTGCTGGTGCTGGATGAAAACCTGCGTCCCGCGGCCTGGTTCCCCAGCCGCTACTTTACCTATCAGAAGCCGGGCGTGATGGCGGCAGATCGACTGGAAGGGGTGATGAAGCTAACCCCGGCGCTGGGTCAGCAAAAAATCTACCTGCTGGTGTTCACCACCGACAGCGATCTGACGCAAACCACCACGCTGCTCGACCCGGCCAAGGCCTACGCCCAGGGCACCGGTCATGCGGTACCGGATATCCCCGATCCCGTCGCCCGCCACAGCCGGGAAGGCACGATCAAGCTGAAGATGCAGACCAGCTCCGGCTCATCCATTCTGGTCGGGCCGCTGTTTGGTTCATCCGGCCCGAGCGCGGTGACCGTCGGCAATACCGCACCTGCGGCAGCGTACAGCGCAGCACCGGCACCCGCCGCAGCGCCCGCGCCCAAAGCCCGCGCGGAACCGATCATGAGCGACACCGAGCGTTACTTTAATCAGAAGATCACCGAGGCGGTGAACAGCGGCAATATCGACAAGGCGCTGAAACTGCTGGATGAAGCCGAGCGGCTGGGTTCCACCTCTGCGAGGCAAACCTTTATCAGTAGTGTTAAAGGCAAGGGGTGATGCTGCCCCGACGCTATTGATGTTGTTCCATCTGGTGCGCTCTGGCGCACCTTTTTTTTGTTGCAGAGATCCTGATTGCATGATTTTTTTGCGTGGTTTTACGCATTGCGTAAGTCATGCTGTGGGCAATAGCGTTTGATGAATATAGGCTAACTAAGCTGTTTCAAGGATGACTTTTCTGGAGGCTAAATGCGAAGTTACACGACAACACAGGCCCGAAAATATCTTGCTGAAATCATGGATATCGTGATGGCGCGTGAGCCTGTGATTATCACCCGCCGGGGCGGCTCTGCTGCTGTGCTTATCAGTCGCGAAGAGTTTGATGTCTGGCAGGAAATAAAACAGGGTGCCAATTTTTCAGTCGATACGGAAAAGCGTAATCAGAAGCTTTTAATGAAGACTTAGTAACAAAACATTCGCTCTTATCGCGAACAATGCATTTGCATTGCCAATGCACTTGCATTACTGTTGCGCTATCTTGTTTCTTCTAGTGAGAATCCGCAATGGGAACTCTGACTCATGCAAACATCTCTCTGCGTGCTTCATCAAAACTGACAGCCCGCAGCCAGACCACTATCCCTGCCGCAGTTCGTGATGCGATGAATCTGCAACCTGGTGAGAATATCGAATACGCTGTTCTGCCGGGCGGCAAAGTCCTTATTGCCCGTCAGGAAACGGTGACTGATGATGATCCAGTGATGGCGAGCTTTCTGAGTTTTCTTGCTGCTGACATACGCAACACGCCTGCAAATATTAAAACGCTGGATCGAGGATTATTAACTCGCATTACATCGTTGACCGAAGGTATGGACGTTGATTTGGATGCTCCACTCATGGACGATGAGTAATTAAGTATGGAAGACAGCACGGTTATAAATGGATGGCACGTTTATGTTCATCCCTGTTTTGAATCGCAGCTGATTGCGCTGACCAATGAAGTGGAGTTACTCAGGGCTAAATATCCTGAAAGTTACCAGCGAAAAGCGACGACTAAGCTTTTAGCCGCTGTGTTTAAAGTTATCAATAGTGAGATTTGCACCGATCCACATCAGGCAAAGTTTCGCCAGGGCGATACGCTGGGAGAACAAAATAAGCATTGGTTCCGTGCAAAGTTTTTGATGCAGTATCGTTTGTTCTTTAGATTCAGTGAGCAACATAAAACCATCATCCTTGCATGGATGAATGACGCTGAAACCAAACGTGCTTATGGCAGTAAGCGTGACGCCTATAAAGTATTTTCAGGAATGTTGCATAACGGCTATCCACCTGACGACTGGGCATTGCTGTTAAAGCAATCTCAGGATTGGGCGAATACAAATTCTTAAGTTGATTAAATCCTGAACAGCATCCGGTGTGTTTTTCAGATGCTCGTGCTCAGGGTGATCTTATCACTGTTGAGAGGCGCTGATTACAGTAGCAGCGTGCGAGCCGTTGCCGGCCCGCACGCTGTAATAACTGAAAATTATGTAAAACAGGCTGCGTCAGTCACGAGTCTGCGTCGCGCGTTAACTTTCAGTCGCGCAGTAGCCGCTTACGTCGTGCCGTCAGATCACGCAGCAGCGTGTCAGTGGCAGGATCGCTGAACAACGTTTCCAGCGGTACGCTCAGTTTGCGTCGCCAGTTCGGATATTCATCGCGGGTGCCCGGTATATTGACCGGCGCCGCCATATCCAGCCAGTCCTCTGGTTGCAGTCCCAACAGGGCGCTGTGACTGTCAGCCAGATAGTGCTGCATCGCCCGGTTTAATGCCTTGCTCATGCCGGTGCGACGTGCATCGCGTCCGGCACGTTTCGGCAGGGCACCAACGCGATGCAGACTCTGCAGCAGTGCCTGCTTCGCCCGCAGCCGATCCTGATATAGCCCGGCCAGCATCACCTTGTCGGGATAGAGGCCGAGTTGTGCGCCGGTGGTCAAATCATCGCTCTGCCACCAGCCACGCAGCGTCGGAAGATCGTGAGTGGTCGCCACCGCCATTGCCTGCCGTGGCCATTCGGCGGGCGGACGAAAACCATGGGCTGACTCCTGCTCAAAATAGAGCACCTTATAGGAGTAGACCCCGCCGTCCCTCAGCTTATCGACAATCGCCTCCGGCACGGTGCCGAGATCTTCGCCAATTACCATGCAGCGGTGACGCTGACTTTCCAGCGCCAGAATCGCCAGCAGATCGTCGATGGGATAGTGCACATAGGCACCGTGCATCGCGCTATCACCGGCCGGAATCCACCACAGCCGCATCAGCGCCATCACATGGTCAATACGCAGCGCGCCGCAGTGGCGCATACTGGCGCGCAGCAGGGCGATCCACGGCTCCCAGGCGCGCTGCCGCATCACCTGCGGATCCATGGGCGGCAACCCCCAGTCCTGGCCGCGCGGACCAAGAATATCGGGTGGCGCACCGATGCTGGCCTCCATGCAGTAGAGATCGCGCTCGCTCCAGGTCTCTGCGCCACCCTGCGCAACACCCACCGCCAGATCGCGGTAAAGGCCAATCGGCATCTGCTGCTGCTGGCAGATGTCCCAGCAGTCGGCAAACTGCTTCGCGGCCAGCCACTGCAGCCAGAGCCAGAAGCGCACCTGATCCTGATGTTGTTTCAAAAATGCCTGCACAGCCGGGGTGCCGGGATTCTGCAACGCCTCCGGCCAGACTGGCCAGCCCCAGCGCCCGCTATCCTGTGCCATCTGGTCGGCGTGCAGCGCATCAAACAGCGCCTGATGCTGCAGGCTTTCGCCACCCTCCCGGATAAACACATTAAACGCCTGTACCTCTGAATCGGCGGCGTCACGCTGGGTGAACTGCGACCACGCCAGGCTCAGTGCCTGAATCTTCAGCCGGGTTACCGCCGCATAATCGACCCATTCGGCCGCGCGAGCCTGCTCCAGCGCCTGCTGCGTCTCCGGCAACTGCCACCATTCCTGCGCGGTGGCGCTCTGCCGGAAGTCAGTGACCGCGCCTACATCGATGTAGAGTACATTGAGCCAGCGTCGGGACGACGGGCTGTAAGGGCTTGCGCTCTCGGGGCAGGAAGGAAAGAGCGCATGGACAGGATTAAGACCGATAAACGCGCCGCCGCGTGCGGACACCTCTGGCAGCATCCTGCGCAGATCGCCAAAGTCGCCAATGCCCCAGTTTTCCGCCGATCGCAGGGTATAGAGCTGCACGCAGGCTCCCCACAACGACTCACCCGCCAGCAGTGCAGGGGGTTCATAACAGCGGGCCGGCGCAATAATCACCCGGCACGACCACTGCTGTGCGCCCTGCTGCAGCGTCAGCTGGTGATAGCCTTCGGGCAGCGGCGGCAGATGCAGCGGCTGGGCGGGCTGGCAGCGACCTGAGCTGATCTCACCCGCCTCGCTGGTAAGATGCCAGTGGGCATTGTCGCTCAGCTGTGGCGACAGACTCAGCAGGTCGCCGCTGCGAAAAATGACTCCTGGCGGCAGCGGCGTGTTCAGCGGATGGGGAGGCTGCATCACCGCCAGCAAACGCTGGCGGGTCAGGGTCGGGATCGCCTGCGGCTTACCGTGCGCATTGATATACTCTGCGGCGATGCCTGCCAGCGAAAAATCGTCCAAAACTTTCATCGCGTTCCTTAGCGTTTCGCTTGCCAGATGCGCTGCTGGTAATCGCGGATCGCACGATCGGAGCTGAACATGCCACAGCGCGCGGTATTGAGGATGGTGGCACGGGTCCAGGCCTCCTGATCGCTCCACAGCAGTTCCACCTGCGCCTGCGCGTTCAGATAGGGCTGGAAGTCAGCCAGCACCAGATAAGGATCGCCGCCTTCCGGACCGAGGCTGTGCAGCATCGCGTCAAAGGCGTGGAGGTCACCCTGGCTGAAGGTGCCATCTTCCAGCGCCTGTAAAACCCGATTGAGCTGCGGATCTTTTTTGCGCCACTGCGCCGGGGCATAGCCATCGGCTTTTAACGCCTTCACCTGTTCCACGGTATGTCCGAAGATAAAAATGTTCTCGCTGCCGACCTGCTCAGCGATCTCAACGTTCGCCCCATCCAGTGTGCCGATGGTCAGCGCTCCGTTAAGCGCCAGCTTCATGTTACCGGTGCCGGAGGCCTCTTTACCGGCGGTAGAAATCTGTTCGGAGAGATCGGCGGCGGGAATCAGTCGCTCGGCAACGGAGACGTTGTAATCGGGAATAAACACCACTTTCAGGCGGTTGCCGATGCGCGGGTCCTGATTGATCACCCCGGCCACTTTATTGATGGCGTAGATAATGTTTTTCGCCAGCGCATAACCGGGCGCTGCTTTGGCACCAAACAGCACCACACGCGGCGCACGGTTTGCCTGCGGATCGGTGACCAGCGTCTGCCACAGCGCAATGATGTGCAGCAGGCTCAGATGCTGACGTTTGTACTCATGCAGGCGTTTGATCTGCACATCAAACAGCGCAGTGGGGTCGATTTCGATATCGGTACGGTTTTTGATCCAGCCGACCAGCGCCTGCTTATTCTGCTGCTTGATGGCGCGATATTCCGCGCGGAAGGCGGCGTCATCCGCAAAGGCTTCCAGTCCCTGCAGGGCATCAAGATCGTTCAGCCACGGCTTGTTGAGCGTTCGGGTGATCAGCGCACTTAGCGCCGGGTTGCACTGATTGATCCAGCGGCGCGGTGTGATGCCGTTGGTCACGTTATGGAATTTCTCCGGCCACAGCTGGTGATATTCCGGGAAGAGATCCTGCACCACCAGTTTCGAGTGCAGCGCCGCCACGCCGTTAACTGCAAAGCCGCTGGTAACGCAGAGGTTAGCCATCCGCAACTGGTTATTATGCACCAGCGCCAGTTTCGCCCATTTTGCTTCATCATCCGGCCAGCGCGCCGTGACAGCTGTTTTCAGCTGCGCGTTCAGGGTGTTGATAATCATCATATGGCGCGGCAGCAGGCTGCGCACCAGCCGGACATCCCAGCACTCCAGTGCTTCCGGCATCAGGGTATGGTTGGTATAGGCGAAGGTCTGTTGCGTAATCTGCCACGCGCGATCCCAGCTCAGCTGATGCTCATCCAGCAGCAGACGCATCAGTTCCGGGATTGCCAGCGTCGGATGGGTGTCATTCAGCTGGATCACTTCGTAATCGGCCAGGGTTTCGATGCTGCGTCCGGCCCGATGATGACGACGCAGAATATCAGCCAGCGCGCAGGCGCACTGGAAATATTGCTGCATCAGACGCAGCTTTTTACCGTTCTGGTGATTGTCATTGGGATAGAGCACTTTGGTCAGTTTTTCTGCATCAATGCCCTGTTGCTCCGCGCGCAGAAAGTCACCGTCATTGAAGCGACTAAGATTAAACGGCTGCGCATGTTTCGCCTGCCACAAACGCAGTGGCTGACTGATGCCATTCTCAAAACCAACGACCGGCAGATCCCAGGCTTCACCAACCAGTTCAAACGCCGGCTGCCACTGCTGCTGCCCCGCAGCGGTCAACACTTTACCGCCCAGTCCAACGCTGACGTTGAGCGCAGCATTATGGTTAAACCACGGGTAGCAATCGCGTTGCCAGTCATCCGGGCCTTCAATCTGTGCGCCCTGTTCAAAGCGCTGGCGGAACAGTCCGTACTGATAGTTCAGACCATAGCCCGTCGCAGGCTGCCCCACATTCGCCATGGAATCCAGGAAGCAGGCGGCCAGACGACCGAGGCCGCCGTTGCCCAGCGCCGGATCCGTTTCGTTTTCCAGCACGTCGGTCAGTGAAATGTTCCAGGCCGACAGCGCGTCGTTAACCGCGTCATACCAGCCCAGGTTCAGCAGGTTGTTGCCGGTCAGGCGACCGATCAGAAACTCCATCGACAGGTAGTTAACATGGCGGAGATCTGTCGGGGCCGGGCGAGCGGGTTGTGCGGCCAGCATATCGGCCAGCGCACCGCTGAGTGCCTGCCACCATTGTGCGTGGGTCATCTCCTGCGCATTGCGCAGGCCAAAACGCTGCCACTGACGGGTCAGGGCAGCGTTGAACTGAGTCGGGTTGAAATCGGGCTGTGTCATGGTTGATGTCCTGTAAAAACAGAAAATGGATCAATGTGCCGACAGTCTGCCCAGGCGAAAATCATTGCTCATCCTCCTGAAAAGAATTAGGGCAGGAGGATAGGGAGGGTGGAGAGGATGAGGCTAATCCGAAATCGTCGCAGGAGTGTGATTGCGCACGCTTTTGTAAAGTTTAATTAATGGGTTTGCTTGCATTCATCTGACGAAATGCTGAACCTGTGTAAGGAATAATTACGAAGCGTAAAATAATGATGCGCTCGACAAATGGAGAAACGTGCGCCCATGTTAATACCCGCCAAACTCAGTCGCCCGGTGCGTCTTGAAGGCACCGTAATCCGCGAGAGATTGCTGCAAAAGCTCACCGCTGCCGGTAACTATCGGCTGGTGCTGGTGACCAGTCCGGCGGGCTACGGTAAAACCACACTGGTATCGCAATGGGCGGCGGGGAAAAGCGACCTGGGCTGGGTTTCTCTGGATGAGGGCGATAATCAGCCGGAACGCTTCGCCGATTACCTGATCGCGGCACTGCAACAGGCGACGCACGGCGGCTGTCCCCGCAGTGAGCTGCTGGCGCAGAAGCGGCAATATGTGAATCTCAATGCGCTGTTTTCACAGCTCTTTATCGAGCTGGTGGAGTGGCAGCAGCCGCTTTGGCTGATTGTTGATGACTACCATCTGATCACCAACCCGGTCATTCACGACGCGATGCGCTTTTTCCTGCGTCATCAGCCTGAAAATCTGACCCTGATTCTGATGTCACGTAACCTGCCGCAGCTCGGTATCGCGAACCTGCGGGTGCGTGAGCAATTGATCGAACTGGGCAGCCAGCAGCTGGCGTTCACCCATCAGGAAGCGCGCCAGTTTTTTGACTGCCGTCTGGCGGCCCCGCTTGAAAGCGAAGAGAGCAGTCGCCTCTGTGATGATGTCGCAGGCTGGGCAACGGCGCTGCAGCTGATTGTCTTGTCGGCACGTCAGGGAGCCAGTTCGGCTCAGCATTCCGCCCGACGTCTCTCGGGCATTAATGCCAGCCATCTCGCCGACTATCTGGTGGAAGAGGTGCTGGATAACGTCGATCTGCCGACCCGCCATTTTTTATTGAAAACCGCGCTGCTGCGCTCAATGAATGATGAACTGATCGCCTGCGTGACCCGTGAAGAGAACGGTCAGATGCGGCTGGAGGAGATTGAGCGACAGGGACTGTTTCTGCAGCGTATGGACGATTCCGGCTGCTGGTTCAGCTACCATCCGCTGTTCGGCAACTTCCTGCGTCAGCGCTGTCAGTGGGAACTGGCGGCGGAGCTGCCTGCGCTGCATCGAGCCGCAGCCGAGAGCTGGATGGCGCAGGGCTTTCCGGGCGAGGCGATTCACCATGCGCTTGCCTCAGGCGACGCTACCATGCTGCGGGACGTGCTGCTGAAGCACGCCTGGACGCTGTTTAATCAGAGCGAGCTGCCGCTGCTGGAGAACTCTTTAAAAGCGCTGCCGTGGGAGATGATGCTCGACAACCCGATGCTGGTGCTATTGCAGGCGTGGCTGATGCAGACTCAGCATCGCTTTTCAGAAGTCGACAGCCTGCTGGCGCGTTTTGAGCAGGCCAGCCACTGCGAGATAGATGCGGCACTGCGCGGTGAATTTAATGCATTGCGCGCTCAGGTGGCGATCAACGATGGCAATACCGATGAAGCGGAGCGGCTGGCGAAAGTGGCGCTCGATACTCTGCCCACCAGCCGTCACTACAGCCGCATTGTGGCAACTTCGGTGCATGGCGAGGTGATGCACTGCAAAGGCGAACTGGACGACTCACTCAAGCTGATGCGGCAGACCGAACAGATGGCGCGTCGCGATGAAATATGGCACTACGCGCTCTGGAGCCTGATTCAGCAGAGCGAAATCCTGTTTGCGCAGGGCTTTTTGCAGGCCGCCTGGGAGATCCAGAGCCGCGCCTTTGTGCTGGTGGAAGAGCAGCATCTGGCACAGTTCCCGCTGCATGAGTTTCTGCTGCGCATTCGCGCTCAGCTGCTGTGGGCCTGGGGCCGTCTGGAAGAGGCGGAACAGGCGGCGCGCGAAGGCATCAAGGTGCTGAATGGTTACCAGCCGCAGCAGCAGATTCAGTGTCTGGGATTGCTGGTGCAGTGCTCGCTGGCGCGCGGCAATATTGATAATGCCCGCAGCTATCTGAACCGGCTGGAAAACCTGCTGAACAACGGCAACTGGCACAGCGACTGGATCGCCAATGCCGATAAAGTCCGGGTGATTTACTGGCAGATGACGGGCGACAGTCAGAACGCCCGCGACTGGATGCGGCAGACACCTAAACCCGCCTTCGCCAACAACCATTTTCTGCAGGGACAGTGGCGTAACATCGCCCGCGCGCAGATTCTGCTGGGTGATGTCAGCCAGGCGGAAGTGGTGCTGGAGGAGCTGAATGAGAATGCCCGCGCCCTGCGCCTGATGAGCGACTTAAACCGTAATCTGCTGCTGCTCAATCAGATCTACTGGCAGACTGACCGCAAAGCGGAGGCGCAGCGCGTGCTGATTGAGGCGCTGAAACTGGCGCGCAGCACGGGCTTTATCAGCCATTTTGTCATTGAAGGCGAGATGATGGCGCAGCAACTGCGGCAGCTGATACAGCTTAATACCCTGAATGAGCTGGACAACCACCGCGCCCGCCGCATCCTGCTGGAGATCAACAAATATCACCGTCACAAGTTCGCCCATTTCGATGAAGGTTTTGTCAGCCGGTTGCTTAACCATCCTGACGTGCCGGAGCTGATTCGCACCAGCCCGCTGACGCAGCGCGAATGGCAGGTGCTGGGGTTAATCTATTCGGGCTACAGCAACGATCAAATTGCCGGTGAGCTGGCGGTAGCGTCAACCACGATCAAAACCCATATCCGTAATCTCTATCAGAAACTGGGCGTGTCACATCGTAGCGAAGCGATGAATCAGGTGCAGTCGCTTCTGAAAATGATGGGGTATGTTTGAGGGTATTGGTTGGACAGGTTAATTGCGGAATATCGCTGGCGATGCATTATCAGCATCACGTTATTACAGGCGTCTTTATCCAGTCTGCGCCTTGAAACGAAAAGCCTGGCGAATTGCTTTACCAAAAGAGAGACGTTATCACCCACCAGAAAAAGCCGGTGAAGTAAGGTAATTCTCCGTCGGCGTTCGCTATCAGAAGCTGTTACGACCAACGAATATTCCGTGAATGAACCTGTCTGAAAGTATAAGCAGAATGATCTATAGCTAAGAAAATTCTGTGTGCAAGCGTAACCAGCGCTATGTTAATATTTGCGCGCTTATTCAGCTCTCCTGCCGTGCGTAGTATTACCGGAACGCAGTATGACCCATAAATATCACCTGCATCATAATGTCGATGTGCTGCTTCTGCTGCGCCGCATCTGCCAGCTCGCCCTGGCGCTACTTATTCTGCTGTTTCTTCATCCCCCTATTGCGCTGGCCGGGACAAAAGATGACAAAGCTAATCGTATCGTTAGCGGCATCATCAGTTTCACTCACTGGCAAAATTTAAACAGGCCGCCTGAATTATGTGTTTTTACTTCAGCACGCCATCTCTCTTTGCCGGAAAATAGCGCCGCTGCGGCCGCGACATTCACCGTTCTCTATCTTGCGGGTGCAGGTGATTCTGCAATGCATCGATGCGATGCCATTTATTTCGGCGATCAGACACCGCAGCAGCAGGTGGACATTATTGAGAAGCTGAAGGGAAGAGCGGTGCTTACCCTTGCAGAGAACAATGCGGAATGCACGCTGGGCGCCGCTTTTTGTCTGATTTTTCAACCGGACCATACGCATTTTTCCGTTAATCTCGATTCACTTGCCAGAAGCGGTGTCAGAGTGAATCCGGATGTGCTTTTGCTCTCCCGCGAGGGAAGTGAATGAAATGAAATTCGATAAACTAAAGCACGATAAATCATCCATCCGCAATAAACTGCGCAAAATAAGCACCATCAATTCGGCGGTGATATTACTGTTGTGCTGGCTGTTGCTCTCATCGACGTCGCTGCTTTTTATTAAAAATTATGAGAAACGAAACCTCGAATTAATCGGCTCGACGCTAAGTACCACGCTCACCGCGGCAACCGTTTTTGCCGATAGCTACGATGCACGTAATAAAATCGAACGGCTTGGCAATGAAGGCATGTACGCTTCTGCGAAGCTGGTTACACGGGATCAGCTGGTTCTGGTCCAGTGGAATGCACAGCGGGAACAGACGGGCTGGTTTTCGCGGTTGCTGCGTGAGTGGATTTATCACAAACCACTTAACGTTGAGATTCTTCATGCTGACGTGGCTGTTGGTACGCTAATGCTGGAAGGGACCGTAACCGGCGCGGTGAGTTTCCTTCAATACTCATTCATGATTCTCTCCATAGGGATGCTCTGCGTACTGATTATCTCGCTGATGCTGAGTGAGTTTCTGCATCGGGGTATGATTGCGACACTGCGTACCATTACCAGTTCGATTCACTATGTCATTCATTCGGGTGATTTTTCCCTGCGTATTCCGGGTGGCCCAATCAGAGAATTTCAGCTCTTTTCAGATGACCTCAACTCCCTGCTGATGGAAATGCAATCACTGAAGGCGTCGCTGATGCGTGACAATCGCTCGCTGGCAGCTAAAGCCCTGTCCGATCCGCTGACCGGTCTTGCCAACCGCAGCGCCTTCTCTGCTCGCCTGACACAGCGCCTTGACCAGCCAGACGATCACGAGCGCTTTGCGCTGTTGTTTCTGGATGGCGATCGCTTCAAGAGCATCAATGATAACTGGGGCCATGCCGCCGGGGATGAGGTATTAAAAGCGATAGGATCGCGTCTTTTATCGCTGGCGACTGAACAGGATGTAGTCGCACGATTAGGGGGCGATGAATTTGCCATGCTGGTCAACAGCCGGACGAGTGAGGCGCAGTTACAGCAGCTCATGCAGCGCATTAATGACACCATTGGGGAACGCATCCTTATTACGGATGACATGCCGGTTACAACTTCGGTGACTATTGGCTACGCCTGGTCACGACCTGGCGATACGGTTGAATCGATCCTCGAACGTGCCGATATGAATATGTACAAAAACAAGCGAATAAATAGGGCGTAAATATGAAGAAAAACCTTTCCCTGCTATTGGTTACTCTGGCGCTGGTCGGTTGTCAGTCGAAAGCGCGTTTTAGCGACGCGCAAATCGCAGCGATGAAAAGCGCCGGATTCACGCAGAACCTGGAAGGCTGGGGATTAGGCTTATCTGATAAGATCCTGTTTGGTGTAAATGAATCAGAGCTGACACCCTCGAGTAAGCTCACCATTCAGGGAATGGCGAAAAGTCTGGCGTCGACCGGTATTGAGCATGTGCGCATCGACGGGTATACCGATAATTACGGCAAGCCGGATTATAATCAGCAGCTGTCGTTGAAAAGAGCAAACGCGGTCGCGGCTCAGTGGGCGGAAGGCGCGGCGATACCGCGTGAAAATGTTATGACGCGTGGCCTGGGCATGAGTGCACCGGTTGCCAGCAACAATAGCGCGCAGGGACGTGCGCAGAACCGGCGCGTGGCTATTGTCATCACCGCGCCGTAATTATTCAGCGGCCGCGTAATTTTGCGGCCCGCATTAAACATAGCGGATCGCCTGATTACCTATAGCGGGAAGCGTCGCTGAAAAGGGGGGGCGGGATAGGGACGTGCACGGTGGGATCCACCGTGCATTTTGCCTGTCAGCAATAAAAGGCTGGTCTGGCTGGCATAGTTACCGGCACGATCCCGCCAGACGTTTGCGCCACGACGCAGGCATCGGCGGCGACGGCAGCGGCATAGCCATCCCACGCGGAGGGACCGGTCATCTCGCCGCTGATGACGTTGTTGATAAAGGCCTGTAACTCTACGTCATACGCATCAATAAAGCGCTTTTTCCAGTCCGTCAGAATGGTGGTGGAGAGCTTAGCCGCGCTGCGCAGTTGCACCGAAACCGGCTCCGGCAGGCGGGCAATGCCGCTTTCACCCACTACTTCACACTGAATGTCGTAACCATATTCACAGTTCACGAAAATTTCGACATCAATGCGTGCGCCTTTGGTAGTCTCCAGCAGCACGATCTGCGGGTCATGCAGGTGGGACGACGCCTTACGGGTTTTACGCGGGAAGATCACCTGCACGCTGGCATAGTCATCATTCAGCAGCCAGCGCAGCACATCAAGTTCGTGGATCAGCGTGTCAGTGATCGCCATGTCGGTGGTGTAGCTGTCGCCCACTTCCGGATTACGGTGCGCGCAGTGCAGCATCAGCGGCTCACCAATCTCGCCGCTGTCGATCACCGCTTTTAGTGCGCGATAGCCGCTGTCGTAAGGGCGCATAAACCCGACCTGCACCAGCTGACGTCCTGCCTTAATTTCTGCTTCCACAATGTTTATACAGCCCTGCGCGGTGACCGCCAGCGGTTTTTCGCAGAATACTGCTTTACCCGCCTCAATACAGGCCAGCACAAAGGCTTCATGCGTCGGACCCCAGGAGGTAACCAGCACCGCGTTAACCTGTGGGTCGTTGATCAGATCAATCGCATTGTCATAAATGCGCGCTTCCGGCGTCAGTTCGTCAATAATCTGCTGGCAGTTGTCACGGTTGATATCGTTGAGTGCCACCACGCGCGCATTCTGTAAAACGGTACTGCAACGGCGGATATGTTCGCGGCCGATTGCGCCGGTGCCGATAACACCAATATTAATGGTCATAATGATTCCTTACGCTGAGTGGTTTAACAGCTGGATGCTGTTGCGAATTTCGCGGGTGATGTCCGCTTCCTGCCAGCTATTCATCACGGAGGAGAACGGCTCAAAGGCGTAAAGGCCGGTGTAGCCCATCTTCTCCAGGCGTTCGACCTGCTGTTTACTGCGCAATCTGTCATCTGCGCTGAGCATGATGCGCTCTTCGTCGGTCAGTTCGCTGACCGGGCGCGGGTCGGTGACGCCGGAGAGGTGAACCAGACCGATTTGCTGAATGTCGATTTCCTGCTCAAAAGTCTGTTCGGCCTCTTCAAACAGATGATGATGAAAGGTGTCGATCAGCAAGCGGAAAGGCACGGCCGCCTCGCGGATCAGCGTCTGCGCCTGAGTCGCCGAACGCAGCGAGCTTTGCGGGAAACCCAGCGGTTCCACCAGCCCCTGAATGCCTGCCTCAGCGAACAGCGGGGCCAGGGTTTTCAGCGCGCTTTCGCTGTCGGCAGCGCTGATGGGCGTGCCGTCGTTGAGCGGGCAGAGCACCAGCGATTCGGCGCCGACGGCCTGCGCATCGCTTAACAGCTGGCGGGCGCGTTGCAGCACCTCTTCATTCAGCTGGTTGAACGGGTAGAGCGCATTGATGGTAACAATCCGGATGCCTGACTCATGCGCCAGCGCTTTTACCTCATCGCCGCTGAGATCGTCGGTAACGCGTCCGCTGGGCATATCATTGCGCAGTTCGACATTATGAATACCGAGCTGGCTGACCAGTTTAAAAAACTGCGGGATACTCAGGCTGGGCGCTATTTTACGATTAACGCAAAAGCGCGCATTGGGAATATTCAGGCTCATAACGATTTCCTTAAATTATTGGTGAGGTGCTAAGGGCGGTCGGGTCGTCATGCCTCATGACACGGGCCGTTATTTATTTAACACAGAGCATGCAAAGGTTATTTTTTGCCGTTATAAAGCGCATAGAAATAGTGCTCGACCTGCTCAAGACTTCTTCCCCGGGTCTCGGGAATAAACTTCACAACAAATACAGAGCCGCCGATGCCAATCAGGGCGAATATAAAGAAGGCACCGGCCAGACCAAACGCGGCTAATAACAGCGGGAAGGCCATGGAGATGGCGAAATTGGCGATCCACAGTGAGAAGACCGCGCCACCCATACAGATGCCACGCATCCGGGCGGGGAAGATTTCCGACAGCAGCAGCCAGGTGACCGGTGACAATGCGCCCTGCTGGAAGCAGAGAAACATCAACATGCCCGCCAGCACCAGATAAGCCCGCAGCAGGTTGACCGTGCCGTTGAGGTATTCCGGCATCAGCCAGCAGACCAGCCCGATAAAGAACAGGCAGCAGGTGCAGCCCATCTGACCGATTAATACCAGCGGGCGACGTCCCGTTTTGCCGATTAACCAGATACCCACCAGTGTCATCACTACCGAAATCACACCATTCGCAATGGTGGCAAACAGCGCGGCATCGTTGCTGAGTCCGGCTGCGGTCAGCATAGTAGGTGCGTAATACATAATGGTATTGACGCCAGTCAGCTGCTGAATCGCAGCGATGCCCACGCCCAGCAGGAAGATTTTCATCAGCCATGGCGTCGCGAGATCGCGCAGGCGGCCTTTACCTCGCTGCCGGTTCTCTTCGATGGTTTCTTCAATCTCTTCCAGTTCCCACTCCACATCTTCAGCGGCGCGGGTTTTTTCCAGCACCTCACGCGCTGCCTGACTGCGGCCTTTCATTACGTGCCAGCGCGGGGTTTCAGGCATAAATATCATGCCGATCCAGAGCAGAGCGGCGGGGACAATCGACAGCGCCAGCATCCAGCGCCAGGTATTTTCGCCGCCCCAGATATCGTTAAAGGTGGCGTTGGAGATATACGCCAGCAGCTGACCGCTGACGATCATCAGTTCCTGCAGGGTGACCAGCTGGCCACGTTTATTGGCGGGGGCGATTTCTGCGATGTAGACCGGCACGGTCGCGGCAGCACCGCCCACGGCAAAGCCCAGGAACAGGCGAGAAGCGATCATCCAGGTGACATCAGGCGCCAGCGCCGAGCCGACAGCGCCAAAAGCGAAGATCAGCGCCAGCGCAATGATGATGCGGCGTCTGCCCAGACCATCCGCCAGATGACCGGCAGCCAGCGCGCCGAAGGCGGCACCAAACAGCAGGGAGCTGGTGACCAGCCCGGTGGTAAACGGGGTAAGATGCAAATCGCCGCGCATAAACAGTAACGCGCCCGAAACCACGCCGGTGTCATAACCAAACAGCAATCCACCCAGGGTAGCAACCAGCGCAATAATCTTCACAAAAGGCTCGGTGCGGGTGGCGCTATTTGGACCGGAGGCCGGGTTCGACGAGATATAAAGTTCTTTTTCCATGAATACTCCTGGCAATAACAACAAAGACAAAACGTCAGAACATGAAGAAGCCATCACCCTACTGATATTTTTATTTCGGGTTAAATTATATTTGAAACTTAGTTTTCATTATGTGAGCTCAAGCCTTTCGCGTTTTTTATTTTGATGGGATTCCATCAAATCCCAAATAAGCCCTTTGAAGTTAAAGGGATTATTTGGGGGAATAACAGATTGGGGGTATTTCAGACGGGGCAGAACAGTCAGGAATGCACGGCGGCAAAAAGAAAATAAAAAGGGTCAGGATGAAACATCCCAACCGCAGTCAAAAAAACAGGCCGGTGTCAGCGAATGGCCAGGGCGTTTAGCGCTGATAATAGCGCGTCCACTTTTGGCAGGAACTGTTTGCGGCGTGGCCACACCACGCTCAGCGTCAGCCCGTCGGGCTGTAACTGCGGCATAATAATTTCCAGTTCACTGGCGGCCACGGCGCGCTGAATCAACCATGAGGGCATCTGCGCGACACCCAGCCCGGCAATGACTGCCTGAAGCTGTGCATCGACGTCGCCCAGCGCCAGCCGGTAGGGCACGTCGCGCCAGTGGGGCTGTCCATCTTCGGTGGTAAATAGCCAGGGTTTGGTTGTGCCATCCACACGCTCATAAAGAATGGCGGGATGGTTCAGCAGCGCTGCTTCATTTTCAGGACGGCCTTCCCGGGCCAGATAAGCGGGAGAGGCACAGAACTGCATCTTCTCGCGACCCATGTTACGCCAGCCCAGCGACGCGGGAAGGTCGGGTGCACCGCCGATCCGCACCGCCACATCCACGCCTTCCTCAAACAGGTCAACAAAGCGATCGGACAAACTCAGGCTCAGTGCCAGCTCTGGATTTTGCTGGCAGAAGGGCATCAGCAGCGGCATGACGTTGAGGCGGCCATAGGTGGTGGGCACCGCCAGACGCAGCCGGCCGGAAGGAATGGTGCGCTGAGCCGCCAGTACCGCCTCGGCTTCGGCCAGATCCTCCAGCACCCGCAGACAGGTCTGATAATAGGCGCTGCCCGCGTCGGTCAGATTCAGTCTACGCGTGGTGCGCTCCAGCAGCCGCGAGCCTAAGCGCGCTTCCAGTCGGCTGATGCTCTTGCTGACCGCCGAGCCGGTCACGTGCAGACGTTCAGCCGCGGCGGTAAAGCTGCCACACTCCACGCTGGCGACAAACGGGAGAATATCTTTAAGGCGATGATCGTGCATCGATTAGTGAACTCAGGTTGAGAATGCTGTGAATAAATGCCAGAGATAAGAACTGAATTCTCTATTAGGCTTAGCATTACGCAAAACGAGGAGAAATCAAATGAAAAAGCACGCTTTAATTGTGGGCATCAGCGGCGTTATTGGTCGCGCACTGGCAGATAAATTACAGCAGGAAGGCTGGCAGGTCAGTGGCCTGTCACGCGGACGTGGTGCCGTACCTGAAGGCGCAACCAGCCTGACAGCCGATCTGACCGATGCAGAGGCTGTCCGTGAAGCACTGAAAGAGGTAAAACCGGATGCGCTGTTTTTCAGCGTCTGGGCGCGTCAGGAAAATGAGAAAGAGAATATCCGCGTCAACGGCGGCATGGTTCGCAATGTGATTGAAGCACTCGGTGAACGCCTCAAAGGTTCGCATGTCGCGCTGGTGACCGGACTGAAGCACTATCTGGGTCCGTTTGAAGCCTACGGTAAAGGCGCCGTGCCGGTTACGCCGTTCCGTGAGGAGCAGGGGCGTCAGCCGGTCGATAACTTTTATTATGCGCAGGAAGATGAAGTGTTCGCGGGCGCAGATAAGTATGACTATCGCTGGAGCGTGCACCGTCCGCATACCATCATCGGCTATGCCGTAGGCAATGCGATGAACATGGGACAGACGCTGGCGGTTTATGCGACGCTGTGCAAAGAGAAGGGCTGGCCGTTTATCTTCCCGGGTTCGCCAGAGCAGTGGAATGGTGTCGCTGATATGACCGATGCGGGTCTGCTGGCCGAGCAATTGCATTGGGCGGCAACGTCACCAAACGCCGCTAATCAGGATTTCAACGCGGTAAATGGCGATGTGTTCCGCTGGAACTGGATGTGGCCAAAACTGGCTGACTATTTCGGTATCGAAGCTGCAGACTACCCGGCGAAGATGATGCCGCTGGAAGATCGCATGCAGGAAGCTGAGAGCGCATGGCGGGCAATAGCAGAGCAGCATCAGCTGCGTGAGGCCGATGTGACTAAGCTGGCCTCGTGGTGGCATACCGATGCCGACCTGGGTCGTCCGATGGAAGCCTTTACCGACATGAGTAAGAGCCGAAAAGCGGGCTTTACCGGTTATCGCAGTACGCTGGACTCCTTTACACAGCTGTTTGATAAGCTGAAAGCGGAAAAAGTCATCCCGAAATAAACCCAGCAGGCGCCGCATCAGGCGCCTGTTTCGTTTCTGGCAGATAGCTATACTCTGACACCTAATCAGTGAATGGAGGAGTGAATCCTATGGCGACATGTTTCATTATCGGGGCGGCAGGTAAGGTTGGCCAAAAGCTGACCCGTCAGCTGAGCAACAAAGGCCACACTGTCACGGCAATGCACCGCAAGCCGGAACAGGCTGAGTCCCTGCAGGCCGCAGGCGCTAAGCCTGTCGCGGGCGATATTCAGCAGCTGAGCGTGACGGCGCTGGCAGAGCTGATGGCCGGTCACGACGTGGCGGTCTTTACAGCGGGTGCGGGCGGTGCCGGTATCGCGCTGACCAATGCCATTGACGGTGAAGGGCTGAAGCTGGCAGTCGCCGCCGCAGAGCAGGCTGGCGTGTCGCGCTTTATGCTGGTATCCGCTTTTCCGGATGCGGGCCGCGGTAAAACGCCGTCTGAGGGATTTGAGAACTATATGCGGGTGAAACGCCTGGCGGATGTGGAACTGGTGGCGAGCAAGCTGGAGTGGGTGATCCTGCGGCCTGGCACGCTGACCGATGAGGCTGGTACGGGTCGGGTGCATGCAGATCTGGCGATCCCCTATGGTGAGATCCCGCGCGAAGATGTGGCAGCGACGCTGGTCGGTCTGATTGAGAATCCGGCGATTAAGTATCAGATTATCGAACTCACCAAAGGTGAGGTGCAGATCGATATGGCGTTGCAGCGGTTGCAGCGCGGTTAACAGGGTCCGATAGCGGCGCTTTAGTTTACCTGGGAAGGTAGGGCTGGGTTAGCGCTTTGATCGAGGCTGCTCAGGAAACGCGGTCAGATCGGAAAGACGCAAAAGCCGCCATCCATGGCACGCTCGGCCCGCGCCGTCCTGGCGCGGGACGCTTTCCTCCTCTGACCGTGTTTCCTGCGCGTTAAGCTAAGGTGTTGCTGTCAGATTTATGCTGCTTTCATTGTCGCTATGCGCCGGGCTAAAAAGTTGCTGCTGGATTTATATTGAGTCGGGATTCCGTTCCCTGCGCATGCTTACTCTTACAGCCATCCGCTCCTTAAATCTGTCAGTCCGCATCACAAAAAAGCCCCGAGACCGGGGCTTTTTTCTTATCTGACGCAGCTTTTACTTCACGCATTTCGCGCAGTGCGCGCGCTCAATGTGCTGGAAGAAGTCGTTACCTTTGTCATCGACCAGGATAAAGGCAGGGAAGTTCTCCACCTCGATTTTCCAGATCGCTTCCATTCCCAGCTCCGGATACTCCACGCATTCCAGACTTTTGATGCTCTGCTGCGCCAGCACCGCGGCCGGGCCACCGATGCTGCCCAGATAGAAGCCGCCATGTTTATGACAGGCATCCGTCACCTGCTGGCTGCGGTTGCCTTTTGCCAGCATGATTTTGCTGCCGCCGTGAGCCTGCAGCAGATCGACGTAGGAGTCCATGCGGCCTGCGGTGGTCGGGCCGAGTGAACCAGACGCATAACCTTCGGGCGTTTTGGCCGGACCGGCGTAATAGACCGGATGATCCTTGATGTACTGCGGTAATCCTTCGCCGTTATCGATGCGCTCTTTGAGTTTGGCATGAGCAATGTCACGCGCCACGATAATGGTGCCGGTCAGTGACAGGCGGGTAGAGACCGGATACGCAGAAAGCTGCGCCAGAATCTGCTCCATTGGACGGTTAAGATCAACCTGCAACACCTCACCTTCACCCTGCTGACGCAGCGCTTCCGGGATCAGGCGACCTGGGTTGGCTTCCAGCTTCTCAATCCAGATACCTTCGCGGTTAATCTTCGCTTTAATATTACGGTCAGCCGAGCAGGAGACGCCCATGCCGATCGGGCATGACGCGCCGTGACGCGGCAGACGCACCACGCGGATGTCGTGCGCGAAATATTTGCCGCCAAACTGCGCGCCAAGGCCGAGCTGCTGCGCCGCTTCCAGCAGCTCCTGCTCAAGCTGAACGTCACGGAAAGCCTGACCGTGCTCGTTGCCTTCAGTCGGTAAGCCGTCGTAATAGTGCGTCGAGGCGAGCTTAACGGTTTTCAGGGTGCTTTCAGCCGAGGTGCCGCCGATAACAAACGCAATATGGTAAGGCGGGCAGGCTGCGGTGCCGAGGGTACGCATCTTATCCACCAGGTAATTTTTCAGCTTGCCGGGGCTCAGCAGCGCTTTGGTTTCCTGATAGAGATAGGTTTTGTTAGCGGAGCCGCCACCTTTGGCGATACAGAGGAATTTATACTCATCGCCATCGACGCTGTAGAGGTCGATCTGCGCCGGCAGGTTAGTGCCGGTGTTCACCTCTTTGTACATATCCAGCGCGGCATTCTGTGAATAGCGCAGGTTATCTTCGATGTAGGTGTTGTAGATACCCTGTGACAGCGCGGCCTCGTCGCCACCGCCGGTCCAGACGCGCTGGCCCTTTTTGCCCATGATGATCGCGGTGCCGGTATCCTGACAGGTCGGCAGCACGCCTTTGGCGGCAATTTCAGAGTTTCTTAAAAACTGCAGGGCGACATATTTGTCATTGTCGCTGGCTTCCGGGTCATTAAGGATAGAAGCCACCTGCTGCTGGTGGGCCGGACGCAGCATGAAAGAGGCGTCGTGGAACGCCTGCTGGCTCAGCAATGTCAGCGCCTGCGGGTCGACTTTAAGGATCTCCTGACCCTCAAACTCGGCGACCGAGACATGCTCCCGAGTCAGCAAGTAGTATTCAGTATCTTCGTGGGACAGCGGAAAAGGGTTCTGATAGACAAAAGGTTTGTTCGACATTTTTTCTCACTTAATGACCGGCTGAACCTCCGCGGGCAGGCTGCGGGGCGCAACATCATAGGCGAATTCATTGTTTATTATGCTTCCCCGCTGCGGGTGCAGCGGGGAAGTGAAGGAATGGTATCTTATAACGCGTTGATCTGCATGTTGTATCCGTCAGAACATCCACACCATCCACGGATAAGCAATCACCATCATAGAGACCAGGAAGATGGCACCGAAGATGGTACCCAGACGCCAGTAATCTTTTGTCGGCAGATAACCGCTGCCGTAATAAATCGGGCTTGGGCCAGTACCGTAGGGCGTGATGATGCCCATCACACCCAGAGAGGTACACAGCATCAGGCAGAAGACTGGCATATTGATGCCCGGGATTGACGCTGCAATGGTCAGCATGGCCGGTAACAGGGCAGTAGTATGTGCCGTGGTACTGGCAAACAGGTAGTGGAGCAGGAAGAAGGCGATTAATAGCACCACGGCTGAAATCTGTGGGTCATAGCCCTGCAGCAGCATGCCTCCCTCTTTACCTAGCCAGGCGATGAAGCCGACGCGGGCCAGGCCATCAGCCAGCGCCACCAGCGTTGCGAACCAGGCGAATGTATTCCAGGCCGGCTTGTTGCTGGTAATGTCGTTCCAGTTCAGGACGCCGGTCCACAGCATCAGTACCACCACCAGCAGCGCAGCCATCGCAGGTTCAATCCACGAGGTGGCGAAGATCCACATCAGCAGGGCACAGACCACAAACACCAGCAGCAGGATTTCATTGCGTGTCAGGCGGCCCAGTTTCTCCAGTTCAGCGATAGCCCATTTCGGCACTTCATCATTGATTTTGACTTCTGGCGGATAGAACCAGTAAGCCAGCAGCGGCATGGTCAGAATCAGCAGCACGCCCAGCGGCAGGAAGGCCAGGAACCACATACCCCATGAGATATCAAAACCGATGATGCTTTTCACCAGCGCCAGTGCCAGCAGGTTAGGTGCCAGCGCTGAGAGGAACATCGAACTGGTGATACAGGCTGCGGTGATCGCGACCCACATCAGATACGAACCGATCTTACGGGCGCTCGGGTCGTTGGGTTTAGAGCCGTAAAGCGGAGGCAGGTTAGCAATAATCGGATAGATAGTACCGCCACTGCGCGCGGTGTTTGAGGGGGTAAACGGTGCCAGAAGCAGGTCAGCGAAGGTAATGGCATAGCCCAGCGTCAGGCTGCGGCGACCCAGATATTTCACCAGAATCAGGGCCAGACGACGACCAAACTGCGTCTTGTCATACCCGGCGGCGAACATAAAGGCACCGAAGATGAGCCAGACCGTGGAGTTACCGAAACCGCTGACCGCCCACTTAAAGGACTCACTGGCGACTTTGAATTTCGGGTTAGCCAGTTCCTCCGGGCTGAAGAGGACAAACTGACTGAACAGCGCGATGGCCACGACGCCGGTCAGGCCGATAACGGCACCGGGCAGCGGCTCAAAGATCAATCCGACAATCACGCCGACAAAGATGGCGAAGAAGTGCCAGGCATAGGGTTCGAGACCGGCCGGTGTTGGCACCAGCAACAGCAACACAGCAACGATGACTGGCAGAGCCAGCATGATAGCTTTCTTTTTACCCGCCGCCGCAGGGGCAGCTTTAGGGGGTTCAGTTACAGCTGAGAGTGGTTTCATAGTATTTTATCTGCACGTTGAGAAGAATGCGATTTGCGCCCCGGACCTTCACTGATGACTTTCTTATTTATTCTTAATAGTGTGAATAAACCGCGATGCAATGATTTTATCAATCTGCTGCTGGACTATTGAGCAGCATTTTTAAATCCATGTAAATATGATGCGATTTTTGCAAATATAGATTTTGATCCAGATCAAAGAAATTTATTCATTATTCCCCCGTTTTTAACATTTATTTTTTATTTATATTTTTGACATCGACATTCTGACAGTTTTGTGAAGCTGATCGACAAATCCTGGGAAGGTCCCGGTCGACCCATTCATCTTAACACTATGATCATAAAGGTTAAATTGTTTATGTAAATCAATGGTTGATTTTTAGTTACCCATGGTTAACAATTAATATAACTACACTTCCTGAATTCAGCAAATAAAAACTCTGAATCGTTTAAAAGTTAAAAAAGTAAATTTATCACTTATGAAAGAAAAGATAAGGGTATATTAGACGCATGACATCGGACCACTTAATAAAGCGATAATTTGCGTCCGCTAAAAAATTTCCAGACTTTTAAATCTTGGAGTTTATCGCAATGAAATCTCTCACCCCCATCCTTAATCCACTTACCCTGCCTGGCGGCGCTGTGTTAAAAAACCGACTGGTGATGGCCCCCATGACCACCTGTACCGGTTTTTATGACGGAACGGTCACCAGCGAACTGGTCGAGTATTACCGCGCACGTGCAGGCAGCATCGGAACTGTGATCGTTGAGTGCTGCTTTATTGATAACCGCGGCCCGGCGTTTCCGGGTGCCATTGCTATCGACAGTGACAACAAAATTCCTGGTCTGAAACGCATCGCGGACGCGATTAAATCGGAAGGCTCCACGGCCATTCTGCAGATCTATCACGGTGGCCGCATGGTCGAGCCGGAACTCATCGGCGGGAAAACACCGGTTGCGCCGAGCGCCATTGCCGCACCACGCGAAGGTGCCACTCAACCGCTGGCGCTGAGCGCTGAAGAAGTCGAAACCATGATCACCAAATTTGGTGATGCGGTGAACCGTGCTATTAAGGCCGGTTTCGACGGCGTCGAAATTCATGGTGCGAACACCTATCTGATTCAGCAGTTCTATTCTCCGAATTCTAACCAGCGCGATGACAAGTGGGGCGGCAGCCGCGATAACCGCGCGCGCTTCCCACTGGAAGTGCTGGAAATCACTCACAAAATGGCGGAGCGCTTCGCCCATAACTCGTTCATCATCGGCTATCGCTTCTCGCCAGAAGAGATCGAAGTGCCCGGCATCCGCTTTGACGACACCCTCTATCTGCTGGAAAAACTGGCCGCGCGCGGACTCGATTATGTTCACTTCTCTGTCGGCCAGCTGCTGCGCCCGTCCATTGTCGATACGCAGGACCCGACGCCGCTGATCGAGAAATTCGTTGCGATGCGCTCGCCAGTGCTGGCAAAAGTGCCGGTGATTGGTGTCGGCGGCGTGGTGAATAAAGCCGACGCCGAACTGGCGCTGGAAAAAGGCTATGACCTGGTGGCCATTGGTAAAGCCTGTATCGCCTATCCGAACTGGGCTGACCGCATCATCAATAACGAACATCTCGAACTCTACATCGACAGCAATAAACGCGAAGAGCTGCAGATCCCGGAACCGCTGTGGCGCTTCTCGCTGGTCGACGCGATGATCCGCGACATGAGCGAATCGGGCCGTAAATACAAAGCGGGTGTTTATCAGGAGAAAGTGGAAGCCGAAGCGCTGAAGCTGAAAATCAACGTCACACTGGATACCGACCGTATTACCGACATCTCGCTGGTGCCGGACGATACACTGGATGTGGACTTCACCACCACCTTTGAAAGCCTGCGTAACCGTATTCTGGTGGCGAACAGCCCACACGTTGATGCAATTACCGGCGCGACCACCCAGAGTGAAGCGCTGAAAAAAGCGGTTTCCCGTGCGCTGACCACCTCCAGCAAAGAGCATGTGATTGAAGAGGGCGGTAACCCTAATGCCCCACAGAATTACGATGTGGTGATTGTGGGCAGCGGCGGTGCCGGTCTGGCGGCGGCGATTCAGGCGCACGATGAAGGCGCACGTGTGGTTATCATCGAGAAGATGCCGACCATTGGCGGCAATACCATCAAAGCGTCTGTGGGTATGAACGCCGCCGAAACCCGTTTCCAGAAACTCAAAGGCATCGAAGACAGCAAAGAGCTGTTCTACGAGGAGACGCTCAAAGGCGGCCAGTTCAAAAACAACCCGGTATTGCTGCGCGAGTTTGTGGACCTGGCGCCTGAGGCGATTGAGTGGCTGGCGAATCACGGCATTGAACTGAATGACATCACTATTACCGGTGGGATGAGCATCGACCGTACTCACCGTCCGGCTGACCGTTCAGCGGTAGGTGGCTTCCTGATCAGCGGCCTGGTGAAAAATATCAACAGCCGCAACATCGAAGTGCTGCTGGAAACCTCTGTTGCAGAAATTCTTTATGAGAACGGTGCTGTAACGGGTGTGAAAGTGGTCGATGAATACAACGACAGCCGTATCCTTAACGCCAGAAGCGTCATTGTAGCGACCGGCGGATTCAGTGCGAACCGTGAGCTGGTGGTGAAATATCGCCCTGAACTTGATGGCTTTGTCACCACCAACCACAAAGGTGCGACCGGTAGCGGTATTGCGATGCTGGAGAAAATTGGTGCCGGAACGGTGGATATGGGGGAAATTCAGATTCACCCGACTGTTGAGCAGACCACGTCTTATCTGGTCTCTGAATCGATTCGCGGCGGCGGCGCTATCCTGGTCAGTCAGGCCGGCAAGCGTTTCTACAACGAGATGGAGACCCGCGACAAAGTCTCAGCGCAGATTATTGCCCTGCCAGAGAAGAGTGCCTGGATTGTGTTTGACGAGCAGGTGCGCATGAATAACAAAGCGGCTGACGAGTACATCGCCAAGGGCTTTGTGGTCAGCGCGCCAACCGTGGCGGAACTGGCGGTGAAACTCAACATGAGTGAGCATCACACGCTGGAAGCGACGCTGGCACGTTACAATAACTTCGTAATAATGCAGAAAGACGAAGACTTTGGTCGCCAGACCGCGCTGCGTCATCCGCTGAGCGAAGCGCCATTCTATGCGATTCGTGTTGCACCAGGCGTGCACCACACCATGGGCGGTGTCACCATTGATACCACCACCGCGGTGCTGGACAGCCAGAAACAGGTGATTAACGGTGCCTGGGCATGTGGCGAGGTGGTTGGCGGCATTCATGGCGCGAACCGTATTGGCGGTAACGCCGTTGCAGATATCATTATCTTCGGTATCCTGGCTGGCGGTAACGCCGCCGCCTACGCCCGACGTTAACGGCAGTCTCCGGCATCCGCATCCTGCGGGTGCCGGTTTTCCCCTTTAAAGCAGAGTCGCCTATGTTAACTGATGCGCGTGTCTATGCTTATTCCGCTGTATTAATGGGTTCGCCCATCCTGCTCAAACTCTTCGAAGACAACCAGACGCTGGCCAGGCAGGTTTTTCGCCTGATCAAACAGCAGGAGAATCTCTTCACGGTAAATCGCGCGGCGTCGGAAGTCATGGCGATTAACCACGCGGCAGGAGAGCATGCGGTGGTCGTCAGTCAGCCCGTGTTTGATGTGATCGCCTGTGCGCATGCGGTGAGCCTGTTGCCCGACAGCCTGTTTAATCTGGCCATCGGTCCGCTGGTGAAGTGCTGGAAAATTGGCTTTCAGGGCCACAGCGTTCCGTCAGAAGCCGATCTTCAGGCGCGCATGACGCTGATCAATCCACAGGACGTTATCCTTGATGCTGCCACCCGCAGCGTGATGCTGGCACGGCCAGGAATGGAGATTGACCTGGGTGCCATCGCCAAGGGCTATATCGCCGACGTAGTCCAGGCTTTTTTGCGTCAGCAGCAGGTCAGCAGTGCGCTGATCAATCTGGGCGGCAACGTTCAGACGGTGGGCGCGCCACCAGAATCCGCGGGCTGGGCAATCGGTCTGAAAAAGCCGTTTGGTGAGGCCGATGCGCTGATCGGTGTCATCGGTGTGAACAACCGCTCGGTCGTGACGTCCGGTATCTATGAGCGCTACTTCGAGCTGGATGAGGTCTGTTATCACCACATCCTGAATCCACAGACCGGTTATCCGCTGGATAACGAGCTGCTGAGTGTAACTGTAATTTCCGATCGCTCGCTGGATGGCGACATCTATACGACGCTGCTGTACGGACTGGGCGTTGAAAAGGGCATCGCCTGCCTGACCGACAAACCGGGCATTGAAGCTATCTTTGTGACCCGTGACAGGCAGATAATCTGCTCGTCACAACGTCACTTTTCGTTTCAGTTACTCGACACGGACTACCGGCTGGTTCACTGACAGTATTGTTTGAGTAAGGTGTGATACTCCGGCTGCAGGCGATAGCGGTAAACCGGACGGCCCGTAACCCCATAATGAATGCTGGTGAACAGAATATTAATCTGCGCCAGCCAGATCAGGTATTTACAGCACGAGACGCGCGAGATATTGACTTCCGTCGCCAGTTCGTCGGTAGAAAATTCCGTGCCGGGATGGGCGTCGATCCACAGGCACAGTGTACGTAGCGTCTGCGGCGTTAACCCTTTCGGCAGGCGTTTCTGTTCGCTGGCACCAGGCGGATTACCATGCAACAGCTGATCAACGTCCGACTGCTGATAGAACTGATGATTATCCATGAGCGATTTTTTCTGACGCCAGCCGGTCAGCGCCTCTTCAAAGCGGGCAAACTGGAAAGGCTTAATCAGATAATCCACCACGCCATAGTTGAGCGAAGTCTTGATGGTGGCGGCATCCGCCGCTGATGAGATAATAATCACGTCAACTGGCCGCCCTGCGCTGCGCAGTTCTGGCAGCAGATCGAGACCGTTTTCCTGCTGCATATAGATATCAAGCAGGATCAGATCAACCTGTGGTTCAGCCTCGGCCAGCCGCTCTTTGGCCTGCTGTAAGGTTGAGGCCGTGCCGCAGCAGGTGAAGCCAGGGATCTGCCCGATATAACAGCGATTCAGCTCGGCTACCATGGCGTCATCATCGACAACTAACACATTGATCATTGGGTAATCATTCCTCTCTCCCACGGAAGTTGCACTAAAAATTGGGTAAATACACCGGGTTCCGACTCGACACTAACGTTGCCGCCCAGGCTTTCGGTCTGCTGCTTAACCAGAAACAGTCCGACACCGCGATCGTCACCTTTTGACGAGACGCCGCGCTCAAAAATGGCGCTGAGCTGCGAGCTGTCGATACCTGGGCCGTCATCACTCACTTCACAGGCCAGCCAGCCATTCTGATAATGCAGCATGAGGTGAATTTCCCCTTCGGTTTCCGGGTCCAGCGCCTCCAGGGCATTTTCAATTAAATTGCCCAGCACGGTAATCAGAACCGCGCTCTGCTCCTCGCTGCCGCAGTCAGGCAGAAAACTCGCCTCATCGATAATCAGCTGATGACCTTCATCGGTTACCCGGTTGATTTTGCTGAGCAGGAAACCGGCAATGATCGGCGATTTGATCTTTTGCAGCAGCGAACCGATCTCCGTCTGATAGGCATTAGCGGTTTTCAGGATGTACTCTTCCATCTGTGCATAATTTTTCATATGCAGCAGGCCCAGAATCACATGCAGCTTGTTCATGAACTCATGAGACCGCTCACGTAACGCATCTACATAGTTTACCATGCCGTCCAGACGCTGCATCAGCTGGCTGATTTCGGTCTTATCCCTGAAGGTGGTTACCGCGCCGATAATGCGGTCACGACTGCGCACCGGAACGGTGTTGCTGATCAGGATGCGATTACCCAGCGTCAGCTCCTGATCGTGCCAGGCTTTGCCCGCATGCAGCGCATCCTGCTGATGACGATGCATGACGCTCTCCTCAGCAATCAGATCACCGCTTAACGGCATCCTGCGGGTGGTCTCATGCAGTAGCTGCTGAGCCGCATGGTTAATCAGGCTGACGCGTGACTGATCATCGACCGCAATCACCCCTTCTTTAATGGAATTCAGGATCGCCTGGCGCTGTTCAAACAGGCTGGAGATTTCGTGCGGCTCCAGCCCCAGCAGTATGTTCTTGAGTCGCCTGACCAGAATGAGAATACCCAGCAGGCCAACCACACCGCCAAACAGGACGGTCCAGACGATATTCCAGCGGCTCTTCGCAATCTGAGCCGCCACATCATTCAGTGCAATGCCGATTGCCACCACGCCAATCTGCTGATGCTGGGCGTTATAAACCGGCGTAAAGACCCGCAGTGCCTCCACCAGCACCCCATGATTGACCGCGACATTTTCCCGGCCGCCGAGCGTGGGATAGATGTCATTGCCGACAAAATGTTTTCCGATCACTGCGGCATTCGGATGTGAAAAGCGGATGCCGTGCATATCCGTCACCACCACAAACAGCAGGCCGTTGCGTTTGCGCGCGGCTTCCGCCAGCGGCTGAATCTGGCTGCTGCCGTCTGGCAACAGTAACCCGCGCTGCACTTCCGGGCTGTCTGCCAGCGTTCGCGCCACCGCCATCGCTTTATCTTTAAGATGCGACTGCGCAAAGTTATCAATCTGAACGAAATAGAGCAGATGGACAGCGAGCAGCACGGTAACGATCACCGCAGTCATCATCAGGGTGGTCAGGGTACTGAGTTTCATGGGTCGTTTAGTCACGGCATGTCGGTTCTGTGGTTGGCTTGTCATCGATGTTCAGCACGGGTAGGGGATCGGCTTGAAACATACGCTAACTCACCGCATCAGTACAGTTTTAGCGGTCTGCGCGCGGGCGACAGAGCAATAACAATATTTGGGTTAGGGGATTGTATAATTCAAAGGACACCCTTAATGTGTGGTTAAAATATGTGAGCAATTCAGTAAGCCTTTTGTAATTAAATTAAGGCTAAATTGCTATTTTTAATTTTATAACTATTTTCACATTAACTCACAAATAACATTATTTTAAACTTTAAGGACTTTTTTTAACCAGTACCGTCCGAGCTGTCGATTAAAATGATGAATTCAAAGAAAGTAATCCCCACCCTTTCCCTCGCGGCCTTGTTAGTTTCTTCAGCCCTCCATGCTGAAACCTCACCAGAGAAAACCGACGTCCTGTTAATTGGCGGCGGCATTATGAGCGCCTCTATGGGCACCATGCTGGAAGAGCTGCAGCCTGGCTGGAAACAGATCATGGTCGAGAAGCTGGATGGCGTGGCGCTGGAATCCTCTAACGGCTGGAATAATGCCGGTACCGGTCACTCTGCCAACATGGAGCTGAACTATACGCCTGAGCGTAAAGACGGCTCGATTGACGTGTCCAAAGCGCTGGAAATCAACGAAGCCTTCATGGTCTCTCGCCAGTTCTGGAGTTCACAGATTAAAGAGGGCGTCATGCACGACCCGCGCTCTTTCATCAACTCAACGCCACACATGAGCTTTGTCTGGGGCGACAATGTTGACTTCCTGACCAAACGCTATGCGGCACTGCAGAAAACGGCGCTGTTCCAGGGGATGAAGTTCTCTACCGATCACAAACAGATCGCGCAGTGGGCACCGCTGGTGATGGAAGGCCGTGATCCACAGCAGAAAGTGGCCGCCACCTGGACGCCAGTCGGCACCGACGTTAACTACGGTGAAATTACCCGTCAGTTGATCGGCAGCCTGAAGAAGAATGACAACTTCCGTCTGGAAACCTCTTCTGAAGTTACCGATTTCAAACGTAACGGCGACAACTCCTGGCACGTCACGATTAAAGATGCCAAAAACGGCAACGAACGTGCGGTTGACGCAAAATATGTCTTTATCGGTGCAGGCGGCGGCGCGCTGAAATTACTGCAGAAAACCGGCATCCCGGAAGCCGATAACTATGCAGGCTTCCCGGTCGGTGGTTCATTCCTGGTCACCGAAAACAGTGCCATTGCCGATCGCCATCTGGCGAAAGTTTACGGCCAGGCTTCAACCGGTGCACCGCCGATGTCCGTTCCGCATCTGGATACCCGTTATCTGGATGGTAAACGCGTCGTGCTGTTTGGACCGTTTGCGACCTTCTCAACCAAGTTCCTGAAAAACGGTTCGCTGTTTGATCTGCTGAGCACCACCACTACCCATAACATCGTGCCAATGACCGATGTGGGTATGGATAACTTCGACCTGGTAAAATACCTGATTGGACAGGTGATGCTGAGTGATGAAGATCGCTTTGAGTCGCTGAAAGAGTACTACCCGGACGCGAAGAAAGAGGACTGGAAACTGATTCAGGCCGGTCAGCGTGTGCAGATTATCAAGAAAGATGCTGATAAAGGTGGCGTGCTGAAACTGGGTACAGAAATTGTGACCGATCAGCAGAAAACCGTGGCGGCTCTGCTGGGTGCTTCTCCTGGTGCATCAACCGCAGCGCCAATCTCTCTGAGCGTGATGCAGAAACTGTTCCCGGAAGAGTTCAAATCACCGGAATGGCAGGCGAAGATCCACAAAATGATCCCAGGCTACGGTCAGAAACTGAATGACAACGTGCCGTTGCTGCAGCAGGTCTGGAATGAGACCGCAGCGACCCTGCAACTGACCACGCCGCCCGTGATCAACATGGAAGGCAAAACCGCAGACGCGCCGGCAGCACAGCCTCAGCAAGCTGCGCCGTCAGCGAAACACGACATGGCGCTGTAACAGCAGCCTGACGTGAAAAAAGCCCGCCCAGGTTTACCTGCGCGGGCTTTTTTATTGCTTCGTTGTCAGTGTTACTCCGGCGTGTTACCGCGCCACTTGCCCCACGGATCTTCAGCGGGTGCCTGATCGGCTTCTTCAGCCGGTTCGTCGCGTGCTGCCGGTTGCGCGTTTAACGAGGCCAGATAAAGCGCTTCGACTTCAGCCCGCGCCCACGGCGTACGGCGTAAAAATTTCAGGCTCGATTTAACGCTGGGATCGCTTTTAAAGCAGTTAATGTTGATCCGTTTTGCCATTTCAGCCCAGCCATACTGCGCGACCAGACTGTTTATCTGCATCTCCAGTGTGATGCCGTGAAGAGGATCTTTTGAGGTGTGTGCGTTCATCATCTATCCGCCTGATTCATTCAATGCCGCACATCCTGACAACCGTAAAGCGGTTGTGCAAGGACTGAAGGTGAAAAAGAGCGTGTGGGGGGGTGTACCTGCAGATTTATGTGTCTGCGCTAACGCGACGGGCAGAAGTTTGCGCAGATGAGCAGCGATTGTGCTAATCATAAACGACTGATGATGCTTTAAAAAGGATCGCCTGTCATGTCTGCCCCTGCTGATAATCTGCTCTCCTCCGCCAGCCGAAAACGTGCTCTGCTTGCCGGTTCGGTCGGTAATTTCATTGAATGGTATGAGTTCGCGGTCTATGGCTTTCTGGCCACGGTGATTGCGCAGAACTTTTTCCGGCTGGAAGGCGAGTCTGCGCTGACCGGACTGCTGCTGACCTACGCGTCGTTCGCCATCGCTTTTTTCTTCCGTCCACTGGGTGCGATTGTTTTTGGCCGGATGGGCGATCGCATCGGGCGAAAACCCACACTGATTTTTGTATTGATTATGATGACGCTGGCGACAGCTGCCATCGGTCTGGTTCCGACTTATGCCCAACTGGGTATCCTGGCGCCGCTGATCGTGACCGGCCTGCGTATCCTGCAGGGCCTGTTCGCAGGAGGCGAGTATGGTGGGGCGGTGTCGCTGATGACCGAGTTTGCACCACGCGGAAAGCGCGGTCTGTATGGCGCGTGGCAATCCTTTACCGTGGCGCTGGGATTACTGGCGGGCGCAGGCATAGTGGCATTGCTCTCAGTGTTGCTGACGCCAGAGCAGATGCTGAGCTGGGGCTGGCGCATCCCATTCTTTATCGCACTGCCGCTGGGGGGGCTGGCACTCTGGCTGCGGGTGCAGATGGAAGAGACGCCCGCATTTGTTCAGCAGCAGGCACAGCCCCATGCAAAAGTGAACGCCAGCCTGGGCGACACGCTGAAAACGATTCTGCTCGGTATCTGCCGGCTGATGGTGTGGTCAGCGGCCGGTTACACCTGGCTGGTGATTATGCCGACTTATCTGCAGGCATCGCTGCACACCGGCTTTAACCAGGCACTGCTGATTGCGGTGATATCGAACCTCGGTTTTGCCGCCACCATCATCCCGGCCGGGATGCTGAGCGACAGGATTGGCCGCCGCGCCGTGATGGTCTCAGCTGCGGTGCTGCTGCTGGTGCTCTCTCTGCCGCTGTTAAACGTTTTGCAGGCAGAGAGTACCGGACTGCTGTTGAAAGCGCTGGTGGTCTTTATCGCAGGTGGCGTGGTCGGTTTGCTGGCAGGACCCGGCCCCGCGATGCTTGCCGAGATGTTTCCGACGCGGGTACGCTACACCGGGCTGGGGCTGGCCTATTCACTTTCCAATGCAGTCTTTTCCGGCTGCGCGGGACTAATCATCACCGGGCTGATTAAAGAGACCGGTAATCCCGATATTCCCGCCTGGTATGTGATGGCGACGGCGCTGGTGAGTATTGTGGCGCTGATGACGCTGAATAAAGATGATCATCTGCGACGGCTGGATGAGCCGCCGTCGCGCTAAGTTCTGGATGGTGGTTTGAGCGGTAAAGGATAATCCGGCAGGCTGCCTGTGCATCAGGCAGCCCGTTAGCATGAACGCCCGTAAGGGGGCAGGCGTTGGTTATTCAGAACAGATTAGCGATCATGCGATGACGATAAACTGAAAACCTGATTACGCGAACGGACTTTATCAGCGTGGTTATCGGCAATGATAATCACAGCCGCCATAATCAGGCCCATAATAATGATGATTAATTTACGCAGCAGCATAAGTCATTACTCCTGTTGAATTAACTAACCCAGACGAACAGTCATTATTTTTGGTTAATCAGAGAGTTAATTTTGAATATTGATCTATTATGGCTGAAAGATAAGCTTTATTTTTTGATCGCGATGCGGTTTATCAATATCAGATAAAATAAAAACGTTATGCGGGTTGAATATTAAACACGGGCTAAACAGGCTCATTAAATTCGCCGGTTACGCTTCCGTGCGTTTGGTCAATAAGAATTGAACATACAGGCGTACGCCGTGAGGGCATTGCTAAAAAAGAGATGCCGGAGACCGGAATCTGGCTGGCCGGCGGCGACGAGCTGATTCCGGTGCAGGCAATTTTCTACAAATGAGTTTAATGCGGTGCTGCTTTAACGTTGACTATTCCGGGATCGATAAGCGCAATAATTAAACCCATCTCAACCTGCTCATCAATTAGCATATCAGCCGCTTCGTTTTTTGAATGTTATCCAGCATGCGATCCAGCGCGTCGATGCGTGATTAGGGCACGGCATTATGCCAGACATTCAGGCCACTACGCTCGTGTACCTCGATTTTTGCACCGAATGAAGCAGCCAGTACAAGACCTGAGATGAAGAGGCCAGGTTACGGATCGGAGGGGGCAGGGATGAACAGGTCATCAACGCAAAGAGAGCGGCAGAAAAATAAAAAGGCGCCCGAAGGCGCCTCTGTGGTGTGAACCGATGTGATGAATTACACCAGCTGCTGTGCCGTTTTTTCCACCAGCGTCAGCAACACTTTGATATCTTCCAGCGTTACTGTTGGGTTCAGAAGGGTCATCTTAAGGCAGGTAACGCCATCATGCTCGGTCACACCGACGTTGGCGCGGCCTGACTCCAGCAGGGCATCCCCGATGCGCTGGTTCAGCAGGGCGATATCCGCACTGCTGAGGTGCGCCAGATGCGCCGGACGATAGCGGAACAGCACGCTGGCCAGTTGCGGTTTCATCACCAGCTCCAGAGCAGGCTGCTCTTCAACGTACTGTGCCACCTGCTGTGCCAGCGTCACACCGTGATCGATGATTTCGGCATACTGCTTCTGACCCAGCGCTTCCAGACCCATCCACAGTTTCAGTGCATCAAAACGACGGGTGGTCTGCAGCGATTTGGAGACCAGATTCGGCACGCCCTGTGCTTCATCAAACTCCGAGTTCAGATAGGCCGCCTGGTAGCGCATCAGCTCATAGTGACGCGCTTCCTTCAGCAGGAAGGCACCACAGCTAATGGTCTGGAAGAACTGCTTGTGGAAGTCCAGCGTAATGGAGTCGACCAGCTCAATGCCATCCAGATAGTCACGATACTTCTCTGACAGCAGCAGCGCGCCGCCCCAGGCCGCATCGACGTGCACCCAGATATTCTCTTCCGCCGCCAGCGCCGCGATTTCACGCAGGGGATCGATTGCACCGGCATCGGTAGTTCCCGCCGTGGCAACGATCGCCAGAATGTTTTCGCCGTTAGCTTTGGATGCGGCCAGCTTCTGACGCAGATCATCCATATCCATGCGGGCAAAGCGATCACATTTCACCTGCGTGACGGACTGATAGCCCAGACCCAGCAGCGCCATATTCTTCTGTACGGAGAAGTGCGCGTTCTCTGAGCAGAAGACTTTAATCTTCTTCAGATCGCCGGTTAAGCCATCCTGCTGAACAGAATGACCCTGACGCGCAAACCAGGCGTCACGCGCCAGCATCAGACCCATCAGGTTGCTCTGGGTGCCGCCGCTGGTGAAGACGCCCGCGTCGCCAGGCTGATAACCGACCTGGGTGCGCAGCCACTCAATCAGCTTCATCTCAATCAGGGTGGCAGACGGTGCCTGATCCCATGAATCCATGCTCTGGTTGGTGGCGTTGATCAGCACTTCCGCCGCCTGGCTGATGACCAGGCTTGGACAGTGCAGGTGCGCCACACATTGCGGGTGATGCACCGACAGGCTGTCTTTGAGGAAGTACTCAATTGCGCGTTCAATCGCGGCCTGGTTACCCAGGCCCTGAGGATTGAAGTCCAGCGTAATGCGCTCGCGCAGCTCTGCGACGGTTTTTCCCTGATACATCTCAGGTTGTTCCAGCCACTTAACGACGGCCGCGCTACTCTGGGCAATCGCCTGCTGGTAGGCCTCGGTACTCTGTGCTGAGGCCGCCAGAATCGGGTTTAACCGGGACATTGCATTCACTCCACTTAAACTGCTTTCACGCCAGCGGACAGCAGGGCGTTTTCAAATTTATCCATGAATACGTCCAGTTCTGCATCTGTGATCAGCAGAGAAGGCAGCAGACGTAATACGCTGCCGTGACGTCCGCCACGCTCCAGAATCAGGCCGTTCTCAAAACATTTTTTCTGTACCAGTGCAGACAGTTCGCCGTCAGCCGGGAAGCTGCCCATATGGTCAGCAGGTTCGTCGGGTTTCACCAGCTCAATGCCGATCATCAGACCCAGACCACGCACGTTGCCGATTACCGGGTAGCGCTGCTGCAGCTCGCCCAGTTTGCCTTTCAGCCATTCACCCTGTGCCGCGACTTTGTCAGCGATGTTGTTATCTTTCAGCAGCTTCAGCGTGGTCAGGCCGGTCGCCATCGCCAGCTGGTTGCCACGGAAGGTGCCGGTGTGGTGACCCGGAGACCAGGCGTCGAACTCTTTCTTAATGCCCAGTACCGCCAGTGGCAGACCGCCGCCGACCGCTTTGGACATTACGATGATGTCTGGTTCGATACCCGCGTGCTCAAAGGCAAAGAATTTACCGGTACGGGCAATACCCGCCTGGACTTCGTCGATGATCAGCAGAATGCCGTGCTCTTTGGTCACTTTGCGGATGCGCTGCAGCCACTCAGCCGGAGCCGGGTTAACCCCGCCTTCACCCTGAACTGCTTCAAGAATCACCGCCGCAGGTTTGCGAACGCCGCTTTCAACGTCATTGATCAGGTTTTCAAAGTAGTAAGTCAGTGCTTTCACGCCTGCTTCACCGCCAATGCCCAGCGGGCAGCGATAAAGGTGCGGATAAGGCATGAACTGCACTTCCGGCATCATGCCATCTACGGCTTCTTTCGGTGACAGGTTGCCGGTGACCGACAGCGCGCCGTGGGTCATACCGTGATACGCACCCGAGAAGCTGATGATCCCGGAACGACCGGTGTGCTTTTTCGCCAGTTTCAGCGCCGCTTCAACGGCATCTGCGCCGGACGGGCCGGTAAACTGCAGGCAGTACTCTTTGCCCTGACCCGGTAATAACGAGAGCAGGTACTCAGAGAACTCATCCTTTAACGGCGTAGTTAAATCGAGAGTATGTAACGGCAAGCCGCTGGTAATGACATGTTGAATGCTCTGCAGAACGTCTGGATGGTTATGACCCAACGCCAGCGTTCCGGCACCGGCAAGACAGTCGAGATACTGATTATTCTCGACGTCGGTGATCCAGACACCCTGAGCTTTCGCAATCGCGAACGGCAATTTGCGAGGATAACTTCGAACGTTTGATTCAAATTCAGCCTGACGGACTAAATAGGTTTCGTTGGTTGCGTTTAAGTTCTGTGCATTCAAACTATCAATACGGACTTTATCCGTCATCATATCTCTCCTACAACCGGGACGGGCGTAGCGTCACAGTTGAATAAATGAATTAAAATGGGTGGCTATGTGTAAAGCGCGGCCAATATAGGTGTTTTTCAGGTCCGACTCAATGATTAATTTTATCGTCAGATAACGGATTCTTTGTTATAGGAATCAATCAGTTGGTGGGTTTATGACCGCATGCATTATTGCCGCTACGCTAACGGCTTGCTAATAAATGGCGTAAAAACACCAGCTTACCCGGTTCACAAGGCGCTAAGTCAATGATAATAATCTGTGTAAACAGCTGTTTCCGGTAAAAAACGCTATCAAAAAGGCAGCTTTTCAGACGTAAAAAGCATAAGTCCGCTCAACTGACGAATACGCATTTATAGACGCTTAAAACTGCAGGCTAATTAAAATAATAAACCTTTATTTAACATTTAATTAATATATGGCGAAAGGTAAACCGTATTAACCGGGATTAACGGCATGGCCCCAGGGCAAATTCAACAAACTGGTCGAGGTCTGCCATAGCTTCGCGAGCTTTAGATTCTGAAGGATTGATCGTCAGCAAATCCGCATAGCCGTTCAGCATGGCGCTGATTTGCCTGGCGGTGCGGGGAACATCATCACACCGTAGTGTGCCGTCGGTGACGCCGTCACGGATAATCCCCTCCATTAGTGCCTGCCACACTTCAGTCATCTCTTCAGCCAGTGCAGCATATGCATCATTGTGCGCAGCCATCTGCCAGAAAGAGGCATAGAGCTGCCAGGTGGCATCCGGCGCACTCGGCAGATGGCTTTCAAACAGGGTATGCAGCCGCTGACGCGGTGTGAGCAAGGCCAGTGTGTCGGCAAAATTTTCAACATCGACCCGCATAAAGCGTTCCAGCGCTGCCAGGCAGAGTGTCTGCCAGTTGCTGAAGTAGTGGTAAATATGACTGCGTGAAATACCTACCGACTCGGTGAGTTCACGGGTGGTCACTTTTTCGATCCCTTTCTCAATAAACAGCACTATCGCTGCATCCAGGATTTTGGTTCTCAATACCTCAGCCGACTCTTTCATTATTCTCTCTATCATTGCCACGTTGACTTTGAGCAACTGCTCAAATAGACTGCTTTTTGTACTTGAGCAACCGCTCAAGAGTGACGCTATCAGAAAAAGAAACTATGTCTTCCTCAAAAACGATCCTGCCCGTTGCGGCTCCCCGCAGCGCTATTCTGACATTAAAAATGCTTGGCCGCCGCCATAGCCGCAAGCTATTCCTCACGCTGCTGCTGGTGGTGGCGGAAAACGTCATGTATCTGCTTTATCCGCTGCTGGCGGGCTTCGCTATCAACGCCATACTCTCCGGCAGGACCTGGCATGCGGTGCTCTATGCGGCGATGGTCTTTACCATGTGGGCTATCGGCGCAGCGCGGCGCAGTGTCGATACCCGGACTTTTGCCCGCATCTATGCTGAGCTGGCCGTGCCGGTGATTGTGGCACAGCGCAGCGAAAAACAGAGTGCGTCGACGATTGCTGCGCGGGTGGCGTTGTCTCGCGAGTTTGTCGACTTTTTCGAGAAGCATCTGCCGGTGCTGATTACTTCGCTGGCGTCGATGACCGGTGCGGCAGTGATGCTGCTGGCTATCGAGTTCTGGACCGGCGCAGGCTGTCTGGCGATCCTGCTGTTCTTCGCCTGTTTCCTGCCGGGATTTACCCGCAAGAACGATGCGCTGTTTGGCCGTCTTAACAACCGGCTGGAGAAAGAAGTGAGCTTTGTCAGCAACGCGAACGCCGCGTCACTGGGCCGCCACTATGGCGTGCTGGCCAGTCTGCGGATCCGCCTCTCGGATCGGGAAGCGTGCGGTTATCTGGCCATCGGTAGCGTGGCGGCACTGCTGTTTGCGGTCACTATCGCGCTAATGTCGGGCCGTGGCGGCACCAATGCGGGTCATATCTATTCGGTAATGACCTATATGTGGATGTTTGCCATGAGCCTGGATGATGGTCCTCAGTTGCTGGAGAAATATTCACAGCTCAAAGACATTGGCCGGCGGGTGAATACCGGTACGCACTGATTTTGACGATCTCTGCCACATTCCTGAAGCAACCGCCGGACTTTCCGGCGGCTGTTGAGATAAAGCGCCACAACCCGGCAAAACTACGACCGCGTTGACCTCTTTGGTGCAGGATTAATAATCCAGTTCGCCCGGCGTAAATGCCCTGAATGCGTTATCGGACGGCGTATAGCCCAGCACCTCACGCGTCTGCGTCAGATCAAACCGTTTAAAGCGGTTATCGGAAATGCCGTAACCAATAAAGAAAGTGATCTTCTCCGCTTCGACAGCGCCGGTCAGCAGTCTGACGGCATCATCCGGGCTCAGCCAGGCGCTGTAATCCCGTGCAGTGTGCTGGCTATTATCCAGTGCCGGTTCAAACGCCCCGATTCTCAGCGCCACGCAGCTCAGATCGTGCTGGCTGGCGTAGAAAGCGCAAAGTGCTTCCCCATAACATTTGGTGACGCCATACAGATTCGCAGGACAGACAGCCATGCCGGGATGTACCTGAATATCTGTCGGATAACCCTCGATAGTCTGCGCACTGCTGGCAAACACCAGACGACGACAGCGATGATCTGCGGCTGCCTTCAGTAACCAGGTGGTGGAGAGAATGTTTGCGGGCAGTAGATCATCGAAGCTGGCCTGTGCATCAGGGATACCGGCGAGGTGGATAACGGTATCGACAGGTTCATCTGACAGTAAGTTCTCTGCCGCATCCGGTTGCGATAAATCCGCCGCGATAAACCGATGCGGGGCGGGGATCGCGTAGTCGGGCTGCCGCACATCCGTCAGGATAAAGCGGTAACGATCCTGGCTGGCTGCGAAGAAGGTCCGGCCGATGCGTCCGCTGGCGCCGGTAAGAAGGATCACTCTGGTCGTCATCTGCTGATTCCTGTTCAGTAACCTGTTAAATAAAGACGCGTTAATCGGTCAGTAAAGCAGACATCCCCGATCTAAGCCTGCCTGACCTCTCCGGATTGTAAGCTGGCTTAGCGCGATTCGCGCCAGACCCGCACAGGGGAAGCGTAATCCTGGAACAGCCTTAACTGTGCGTCAGATCACAAAATGGGTTGCTTAGCGCGGCCTCACTTTCTATAGTCAAGCCGCTTCATCCGGACGGGATAACGTTCTGCTTTCTCCCGCCGACTCACGTCAGCTTTTCAGTTCAGGTCATTGGGAATCCATTTTGTTAAGAAAAAATCATAAAACCGACGATGCCGGTTTTGTCCGCTGGGCATTACTCGCTCTGGCACTGGGCGGCTTTGGTATCGGAACCGGTGAGTTCATCATGATGGGCCTGCTGCCCGATGTTTCACGCTCTCTGACGATCACCGAACCGCAGGCGGGCAACGCTATCGCCAGTTACGCGCTGGGTGTGGTGGTGGGCGCACCGTTTATTGCCGTACTGGCAGCGCGGATGGCACGTAAATCGCTGCTGCTGATCCTGATGGCGCTGTTCAGCGTCGGCAATGTCGCCAGTGCGATGGCCGACAGCTATCACGGCCTGCTGGTGGCGCGCTTTCTGACCGGCCTGCCGCACGGGGCTTACTTTGGTGTTGCCTCACTGGTGGCAGCTTCACTGGTCCCGCTTGAACGGCGCGGTCGTGCGCTGGCGTCACTGATGCTGGGACTGACGGTGGCGACCCTGATTGGCGTACCGCTAGGCTCATGGATTGGGCAGCTATTCAGCTGGCACGTGGTGTTCACCTTTGTGGGCGCGGTTGGTCTCCTGACCTGCCTGCTGATTGGTCGCTACGTGCCTTACACGCCAGGCGATGCTGATGCACATCCGCTGCGTGAACTGGGTGCGCTGAAAAACACACAGGTGCTGCTGACCCTGCTGGTGGGCGCGGTAGGCTTTGGCGGCATGTTCGCGATCTTCAGTTATATCGCGCCAACGCTGATTAATATCGCTGGCATCTCTCCTTCGCTGATCCCCTGGGCGATGGTGGCGTTTGGGCTGGGAATGATCATCGGTAATCTGGTGGGGGGCCGTCTGGCTGATGGCCCGGTGCTGAATATTATTGGCTGGACGCTGTTATGGAACGTGCTGGTGATGCTGGCCTTCCCGGTGCTGGTTCAGCATGTGGCCACCGGACTGCTGGCGACCTTCCTGATTGGCACCTGCTCGGTGCTGCTGCCGTCACTGCAGATTCGCCTGATGGATGTCGCCAATGAGTCGCAAACCCTGGCAGCCGCGATGAACCATTCAGCGCTGAACATCGCCAATGCGATGGGCGCGTATCTGGGTGGCCTGACCGTGTCGCTGGGCTATGGCTGGATCTCCACCGCGTGGGTGGGTGTTGCGCTGGGCGTGGCCGGTCTGATGGTGTTTGTGATGACGGCGCGCCATGCTGCGCGTCAGCAGACGCAACTGGCCTGATATAAAAGAAGAGGACGCAGCGATACCGATTATCGCTGCGCTTAATGTGTACAGCGCCGACGTATAACTTTTCCGCAGTGATTGACCGCAAGGCTTTTTACTGGCTGACCGTTTAATGAAAATTATCATTCTGAAAGCGCGGGAATTTAAAAAGGCTTGAAAAATCAATAATGGCGTTCCGGACGTCTGGATGTTAAAATTAAATTAAAATAATGTTTGCTAAAGTCGTTAAGGGATGGCTTAATGGCGACCTCGGTTTGGAACACAGACCTTATCAAAGCAGTTTTAGTAAAGCAGTCCTCAGTGCAAGCGATATCACAAGATACCCTTATTCATGAGTCTCCTCCTAAAAGCCTGGTAAGTTACCTTCTGAAAGACAGGCCATCTTCGCCACTTAGTGGCTCATAAATTAAGGAATTATCGATGTCTAATAAAATGACTGGTTTAGTAAAATGGTTTGACGCGGGTAAAGGTTTCGGTTTTATCTCTCCTCAGGACGGCAGCAAAGATGTATTCGTACATTTCTCTGCAATCCAGAGCAACGACTATAAAACTCTGGACGAAGGCCAGCAGGTCGAATTCACTATTGAAAACGGCGCTAAAGGTCCTTCAGCGGCAAACGTAGTCCCTATGTAAGCCTCTGTTATCAATAACGCTTACAATCGCGATGACGGCAATAGCCCGAGCAGATAAGCCTGAATTGATAATAAAAAAACCCGCCTTGTGCGGGTTTTTTGCGTTTATGTCTGGCTGAAAACTTTCGCGAAGTTTTTGCCCACAACAGCGTTTCGCGCGGGCCAGTATCAGACTGAGCCTGTTCACCTTAAGCTTGCGATCAGCCATTGCTGCAATTCTGTCAGCTCCGCCTGTTGTGCCGGGAAATCGGCTATCAGCAGATTCAGGACCTGGTCCAGTGCATCGGGCCGGTATGTGACGTTCTGCATCCGCTGGGCCAGCGCTTCGAGCGGCGCGGGATTGAGGCTGTCGCTGAAAATCTGACAGCGGCTGATCACGCCGCGTTCGACATCGAAGTGAATCTCCACACCGCCCCAGATAAAACGCTGGTCCAGCAGATGCGAGAAGGCAGGTGCCTGACCGAAATTCCATGCCCAGCTACTCTGCTTTGCGAACTGCTCAGTGAATCCAGGCAGGTCGGGCAGGGCATCGGGAGAGATCATCTCCGGCTCACACTGCTCGCCGAAATGTGCAAAAAAGGCGTCTGTCACGGCTGAGCAGATCGCCTGATAGCTGATACCGGGCGTTAACTCCGTCAGATTAGCAACCCTGGCGCGCACTGACGTAATCCCTTTAGCCTGCAGTTTCTTCACATCAGGATTAAGGTAATCTGCCAGCCGGGAAAGATCGGCATCCATCAGAATAGTGCCGTGATGAAAACCGCGATCCGGCGTTTCACGATACGCAGACCCGGAGATTTTGCGCAGTCCGTCAGCGGTGTTCACCACTAAATCGTTACGGCCGGACGCTTCCGCCGGAACACCCAGCGCGTTCAGTGCGCGCAGGATAATGGCAGTTGAAACGCTTTTATCGTACTCCGGCTTGCCGGCCATAAAGGTAAAACAGCAGTTACCGAGGTCGTGAAACACCGCGCCACCGCCGCTGCTGCGACGCGCCAGACGGATGCCATCTTCCGTCATGCGCCGGGTATTGCACTCTTTCCACGGGTTCTGCGCCCGTCCAATCACCACCGTTTCCGCATTCCGCCACAGGAACAGCACCCGCTGGGTGGCAGGCATCTGCCGGAAAATGCACTCTTCGACCGCCAGATTAAACCAGGGATCATTGGATTCAGATAACAGTAAACGCAGCGTGGACATCAGTAACTCCCGATCCTTATGAGAAGCGGCCCGTAAAGCAGGCAGAACGCAGAGTCTACCAGCACGGACGCGGACTCACATGCCTCTTCATGCCGTGATGCTGCGGCAAAAAAAGATAAAATGCCGTCTGCGGCGCAATCACGGCAGATTGCTGTAGAGCATTGTGCCAGTATATTGTCTGAGTCTGCTGATTTTACTGCTTATTTTCCCCGATGAGATTAAAAAACTTATGAACGCGTCCGCTGGCATCGCGATGAAGATCACAGCTGCGTTGAGCTCAACGCTGATGCTGGCCTGTGTAAAAGGGCTGGATGGCGCAATACCGGTCGGCGAAGTGATATTTTTCCGCTCGCTGCTGGCACTGGTTCCACTGCTCATCTGGCTACGCGTTCAGGGCAGCGTGCTGGAGGGCATCCGCACCCGTAATATTCGCGGGCATTTTGTGCGCGGGCTGGCCGGAACCGGTGGTCTCTATTTCAGCTACCTGTCGCTGCTCTATATTTCCCTGACCGACGCTACCGCGATTAACTATGCCGCACCGCTATTTACCGTGCTGCTGGCGGCATTGCTGCTGCGTGAAAAAGTGCGCCACCATCGCTGGGTGGCGGTCTTTACCGGTTTCAGCGGCATTCTGGTGATGTTTTCCGGGCATCTTTCGCTGACGCAGTCGGCAGCATTCTCGCTCTCCGCGTCGGCGGGCATTCTGCTGGCGCTGATGGCAGCCTTCTGTACCGCCTGTGCACTGGTCCAGATTCGGTTTCTTAACGGCAAAGAGAAACCGGGCGCCATCGCCTTCTGGTTCGCCGTCACCACAGCGATAACGTCGCTGGTCACGCTGCCGGGCGGCTGGAAAGTGCCGCACGGTAATCAGGTAGCGCTACTGATAGGATGCGGGCTGCTGGGCGGAATCACGCAGATTCTGATGACCCTGAGCCTGCGGTACGCAGAAGCCTCCCTGCTGGCTCCGTTCGACTACACCACGCTGCTCTGGTCCGTCGCGGTGGGGTATCTGTTGCTGGGTAACCTGCCGACTACCACCACGGTGATCGGTGCGGTTCTGGTGGTGTGCGGCGGCCTCTATTCAGTGCTGTATGAGCGCTACCGCTTTCGTAAAGCGCGGGTAGCGGATATTACGACCTGAGCAGAGCACGCATCAGAATGCTGAATAACAAAAGGATAATAACGTACAGTTAACAATTTGTGAGCGCGGCGAAAGAATGAACGGTTGTAATCGATTACTTTTAAATCCGGCATAAAGTAATCGATTACTTATTCGTGAGGTTCTCATGATTGCAACGGTGCAGGAGAGTGCAGGTCAGCGGGTGCAGCATAAGCTGCTGGTGCCGCGTCTTTCACTGATGATGTTTATGCAGTTCTTTATCTGGGGCAGCTGGTCGGTAACGCTGGGGCTGGTGATGACCCGTCACAATATGCCGTTGCTGATTGGGGATGCGTTTTCGGCCGGGCCTATCGCGTCGATTCTCTCGCCGTTTGTGCTCGGTATGCTGGTGGATCGTTTCTTTCCCTCGCAGAAAGTGATGGCCGTCATGAATCTGGCGGGCGCAGCGATTCTCTGGTTCGTGCCGCAGGCACTGATCGCAGAGAATGGCGCGTTGCTGATCGCCCTGTTATTTGGCTATACGCTCTGCTTTATGCCGACGCTGGCGCTCTCGAATAACATCGCCTTTCACAGTCTCGCCAGCAGTGAGAAGAGTTTCCCCATCGTCAGGGTCTTCGGCACTATCGGCTGGATCGTGGCGGGGATCTTTATCGGCGTGACCGGCATTGCAGACAGCGTGGCGGTGTTCCAGCTGGCGGCACTCTGTTCAGTCCTGCTGGCCATTTATAGCCTGACGTTGCCTCACACACCGGCACCGGCTAAAGGTTTACCGTTAAAAGTCCGCGATCTCTTCTGCGCCGACGCCTTCGCCTTGCTGCGGCTGCGGCATTTCATGGTCTTTGCACTGTGTGCCACCCTGATCTCCATTCCACTTGGCACCTACTACGCGTTTACTGCTTCCTGGCTGGCGGATGCCGGTATCCGCGAAGTCAGCACGCTAATGTCACTGGGGCAGATGTCTGAAATTGCCTTCATGCTGATCATCCCGCTGCTATTTCGTCGCCTGGGTGTGAAGTACATGCTGCTGATTGGGATGACGGCGTGGTTTGTCCGCTATGCCCTGTTTGCGCTGGGCATGAGTGATGAGACGCGCACGCTGATCTACCTCGGCATTCTGCTACATGGCATCTGCTATGACTTCTTCTTCGTGGTGGGCTTCATCTATACCGATCGGATTGCCGGTGAAAAGGTAAAAGGGCAGGCGCAGAGCATGGTGGTGATGTTCACCTACGGCATCGGCATGCTGCTGGGAACGCAAATCTCTGGCGCGCTCTACAACCATCTGGTTGCAGGTAACGTCAGCGCGCAGAGCTGGGCACTCTTCTGGTGGATCCCCGCCGTTGCCGCCGCGCTGATCGCGATTATTTTCTTCTTCTCGTTTAAATATCGTGATGAGGCGGTAGCAAAAACAGGAGTTACTAATGAAAACAGTTAAGGGACCGGGCATCTTCCTGTCGCAGTTCATCACCTCGCAGCCGCCATTTAATTCCCTGGCGGGTCTGGCGGAGTGGGCCGCCGCGCTGGGATACCGGGCGCTGCAGATCCCCTGTCACCAGCCCGCTATTTTCGACCTTGAGCAGGCAGCGGTCAGCCAGACCTATTGCGATGAGGTACGGGGATTGCTGGCCGGTTTTGGGCTGGAGATCAGCGAGCTGTCTACCCATCTCGAAGGGCAACTGGTTGCCGTTAACCCGGCCTATGACATGGCTTTTGATAATTTTGCCCCAGCGGCATTGCGCGGCGATCCCGTCCGGCGCACTGACTGGGCTATCGCCACCCTGAAAAAGGCGGCCGCGGCCTCTGAGAAGTTAGGTTTGCGCGCCCACGCCACCTTTTCCGGCTCACTCGCCTGGCCCTGGTTCTATCCCTGGCCGCCGCATCATGAAGCGCTGTTTGATGAGGCGTTTGCTGAGCTGGCAAGGCGCTGGCTACCGGTGATGGATGTATTTGACCAGCATGGCATTGACCTCTGCTATGAGATTCATCCCGGCGAAGACCTGCATGACGGTGTTACGTTTGAGCGTTTTCTGGCGGAGGTGAATCACCATCCGCGCTGCAATATTCTGTTCGACCCCAGCCATCTGCTGTTGCAACACATCGACTATCTGCAGTTTATCGACCTCTACCATCCGCGTATCAAAGCCTTTCACGTTAAGGATGCTGAATATCAGCTTAACGGACGCAGCGGCGTCTATGGCGGTTATCAGCCCTGGCTGGCACGGACCGGACGCTTTCGCTCGCCGGGCGATGGCCAGATCGACTTTGGTCGTATTTTCAGCAAGCTGGCACAGTATGACTATGATGGCTGGGCGGTGCTGGAGTGGGAGTGCTGCCTGAAAGAGGGCGAAACCGGGGCGCGTGAAGGTGCAGAGTTTATCCGTCGCCATATTATTCCCGTGGCTGACCGCGCGTTTGATGATTTTGCTTTAGCAGAGAACGCCCCATTGATACGCCACCAGCTGGGGCTGGATCGCGACGTCTGAGGTGGCCATGTGGATTCAGCGGATGAGCGGTGAGTCGGCTTTACACGCATTAAAACAGAAGGATCGTTATGTCTGTTCAGAAAATCGCCCGGATGGCGGGTGTTTCAGTTGCTACGGTTTCCCGGGTGTTGAATAACAGCGACAGCGTAAAACCAGCTAATCGCCAGAAAGTCCTGGCGGCCATCGAAGAAAGCCATTATCAGCCTAACCTGCTGGCACGCCAGCTACGCACGGCGCGCAGCGCGATGATTCTGGTGCTGGTTTCAGATATCTCCAACCCGTTCTGCGCCGAAGTGGTTAAAGGCATAGAGGCGCACGCCGAGAAAAATGGCTATCGCATCCTGCTGTGCAACTCGGGCGCGGAGATAGAACGTTCGCGATCCAGTCTGCAACTGCTTTCCGGCAAAATGGTGGATGGCATCATTACGATGGATGCCTTCAGCAAGCTGCCGGAGCTGAGCCAGCTGATAGGCGCGGCCCCCTGGGTTCAGTGTGCCGAACATGATGACACCGGGCAGGTCTCCTGCGTCGGTATTGATGATGACGTCGCTGCGCAGTCAGTGGTGCAGTTCCTTGCGGCACGGGGACGGCAGCGCATCGCGTTAATTAATCACGACCTCCGCTATCGATATGCCCGACTGCGTCAGCAGGGCTATACCCGCCAGATCAAAGAACAGCACCTGACCTGGGAGGCGATTGCCTACGCCAGCGAGTTAAGCTTCAGCGCCGGAAAAGCGGCGATGGAGCAGTTGCTGGCGGACAAAACCATTCCTGATGCGGTGTTTGCCGTGTCTGATACGCTTGCCGCTGGCGCCATGACGGCAATTCAGCAGGCGGGGTTGCGGATACCTGACGATATCGGCGTAGTAGGGTTTGACGGCAGCGAACTGGCTGAAATGGTATCGCCGCCACTGACCACCCTGGCGCAACCCTCAAAGGAAATAGGTCGCCGGGCCTGTGAACTGGTGTTGCAGAAAATCACCCGGCCCGATGCGCCTTCACAATGTGTGATCATGCAGGGTGAGCTGGTGGTGCGGTGCAGCAGCTGAAAGCATGACCCACCAGCCTTTTCCCAATTTAACGACGCCTCTATTGTCCACTAAAAAGCGACAGTGATTGCCCGTTAGCACCATTGTGTGACTCTCTTGTTTACTTATATGCTGTTTCCATCGAAGGGCATTGGCGCTTCCCGAATCAACGAAGGGGCAGAATATGATTGAGCAAAGATTGTCAGAGCAACGCGGTGTGGGCGATCACGGCTGGCTGAATTCACGTCACACCTTCTCTTTTGCAAACTACTGGGACCCAAAACAGGCGGGCTTCTCTGATCTGCTGGTGATCAACGATGATCGCGTCGCTAAAGGGCGTGGTTTTGGTGCTCATCCGCACAGCAACATGGAGATAATCTCTTATGTGCTGGAAGGCGCGCTGGAGCACAAAGACTCAATGGGCACCGGCTCGGTGATTGTTCCCGGCGACGTGCAGTTGATGAGTGCGGGCAGTGGTGTGACCCACAGTGAGTTTAACCACTCTGGTACTGAGGGCGTGCATTTCCTGCAGATTTGGGTAGTTCCTGCTGAGAAGAACACGCCGCCAGGCTACCAGCAGATCTCCGTCACCGAAGCGGATAAACGCGGTAATTTGCGACTGATTATTTCGCCGGAAGGTGAAAACGGGGCATTACGGGTGCGCCAGGATATTCGCATCTATGCGGGACTGTTCCAGGGCGATGAGCAGCAGACGATCACGCTGCCGGACGACCGCTATGCGTATATTCATGTGGCGCGCGGCAGTGTCAGGGTAAATGGCCTGCAATTTAATGCCGGAGACGGTGCGCGGGTTCGCAATGAGAAAACGCTGTCGTTCAGTCACGGTGAAGGAGCGGAGGTGTTGTTATTCGATCTGCGTCCCAACGAAGTGAATCATCCAACCCGTTAAAATGAAAACTGCGCGGCTTTCACCGCGCAGTTTTTTTTGCATCACTGCGCGTTAAGAAACGCCAGCAGATCCTGGTTCAGTTGATCCTGATGCGTCACCGCGAAACCATGCGGCGCATTGTCATAAACCTTGAGTTCAGCACCCTCAATCATCTCCGCCGCCACTTTGCCGGTGGATTCAAACGGCACGATCTGGTCGTTGCTGCCATGGATCACCAGCGTTGGCACATTGACTTTCGCTACGTCGGCACGGAAATCGGTTTCCGCAAACGCGGTAACGCAGTCCACGGTACTTTTTAGCGAAGCCAGCAACGCGATATTCAGCGTCTGCGTCATCACGCCATCTGAAACAGTCTGCCCGGCGTTGGTGCCGTAGAACGGCGTGGCGAACTCTTTGATAAACTGCGCGCGATCTTTGAGCAGGCCATCACGAATCCCCTCGAATACCGACATATCGACACCCTGCGGGTAGTCTGCCGTTTTGCCAAAGATAGGCGTAACGGCACCGAGCAGCACCAGCGCCGCGACGCGATCGCTGCCGTAGCTGCCGATGTAGCGCGTAACGTCGCCGCCACCCATGGAGAAGCCCACCAGCGTCACGTTCTGCAGGTCAAGATGGGTGATCAAATCGTTAATATCTGAAGCAAAGGTATCGTAGTTATTGCCGGTCCAGGGCTGGTCAGAGCGGCCAAAGCCACGACGGTCAAACGCAATCACCCGATAGCCGTTATCGGCAAGGAATTTCATCTGGCTGTCCCACATGTCGGCATCCAGCGGCCAGCCGTGGCTGAATAATACAGGCTTACCGGTTCCCCAGTCCTTGAAGTAAATCTGTGTGCCGTCGGTCGTTTTAAAAGTGCTCATAGTATTGCCCTCTGTATGACGTGATAGATGAGAAGTTGGTACTGCGCCAGTTACACTGGCGCCACCAGATAGCGTACCTCGGGTGAGCGTTCGCCCTGATGAAAAGCGAAAACCCGCCGCTCTATTTTTTTGTCGTTGATGGTGTAGCGCTCTTTCTGACGCAGATGTTCGACCCAGGAACCGACCACAAACGTTTCAACGAAAATGCCGGGCTGCAGAATATCTTCATACAGTGACCAGTTGATGGCGCCACCGCGGCGTCTGACCCGCCGCATATCCTGCATGCAGACTGTAAAAGCATGTACATCATCAATAGTAATCCGGTATTCGTAATTCACCATAACCGGCCCGCGTTCGTGACGAATATCCAGCGCAGGCGCATTGACGCCGTCACCAATCATATCGAGATTGAGATCGGGATCCTGATCGAGCCGCCAGCGCCAGACGGTACTGCTGGCCAGTACCATGCCCAGCGCGGCGATGCAGAGCGACAGCGGAATGCCGAAGTGCGAGGCGAGCTGTCCCCAGAGGGCGCTGCCTGCGGTCATCGAACCAAAGAACACCGTCAGATAAACCGCCAGCGCACGCGCTTTCACCCACTTCGCGGCGCTGCGCTGTGCGCCAAGATTCAGCGTCGACAGCACCGCGATCCAGGCAAAGCCGGTGAAGAACTCAAACGCATTCAGAAGCCAGAAGTGCCGCACAAAGGCCAGCGCCAGCATAGTCAGGGCAAAGATCAGACTGGCAAGCACCATCAGGCGATCGGAACTCAGGCGACGACGCAGACGCGGCAGCAGGACGGCGCCAGTTATCGCGCCGACACCGATGCAGGCCAGCATAATGCCGTAGCCGCCAGGGCCGAGGCCGAGTTCACGACGCGCCACCAATGGCAGCAAAGCCCAGCCTGCGCTGCCAAACAGGAAGAACGCGAAGGTCCGCACAAGCACGTTACGCAACACTGGTGCCGCATGCACATAGCGCAGGCCGGCACGCACCGCCGGGAAGAAGTGCTCGGGCGGGAGGCGCTGCACGCTGGGTTCTGCTTTCCAGCGCCAGAGCACCCAGGTCACGCCCAGCACGGACAACGCATTGAGCAGGAAAACCATCCAGGGCCCGGTGAATGAGAGGATCAGGCCGCCCAGCGCCGGACCGATGGCGCGACTGATATTAATGCCGAGCGAGTTAAGGGCAATGGCTGGACCCAGTTCCTGTTTAGTCACCAGATCCGGCACGATCGCCTGGAAGGGCGGCGAACTCATGGCGGCACCCGCGCTCAGCAAAAAGGCAGCGCCCAGCAGTACTTCAGGGGTTACATGGCCGGTCCAGGCCAGCACCGTCAGCCCGGCCGCGGCGATAAAGGTCCAGAGCTGGGAAAACAGCAGATATTTGCGGCGGTCAACGATATCCGCCATTACGCCTGAGGGCAGCGCGAACAGAAACATCGGCAGGCTGCTGGCCGCCTGCACCAGCGCCACGGCCAGCGGGTCGGCACTCAGCGTCAGCATGCTCCAGTTCACACCCACATCGTTCATCCATGAACCGATATTGGAGACGACGGTGGCGATCCACAGCATGCGGAACACCGGCTGACGCAGCGGCTGTAGCGGTGAAACCTCACCCGTGGGCGTTGCCGCAGGCTTTTCCTGCTCGAGCTGGTGGATATCATTAACCTGTGCCATGACGAACCCCCTGATGTTTCACCGCGCCGATTCGCCAGCCGCCAGGCCCGGTCAGCGCCAGCGTGGTAAAGATAATGAGCAGCAGCCAGCCGAACTGGCCTTCCGCCAGTGACCAGCCAGGGTGTACCACCAGCATCGCGACCAGTAGCACCGCGATGATCGGCAGGCAGGCAATCCGGCTACCCCAGCCGAGAATAATAAAGATCGGGCAGATGACTTCTGCCACTATCGCTGGCAGCAGGCTCATCATCGGTCCCAGACCAAACGGGTCTTCTATACGCGTCAGTTCTTCGCTGAAATGCAGAATTTTCGGCAGCCCATGCACCTGCAACAGCAGCAGGCTGCCGGTCAGGCGCAGGAAGAACAGCCCCGCATTGATACGGGGCGACAGATCCCTAGCGTTATTCATGATTAAAACGCGAAGCAGCTGCAGCCGAGCGCGCCCCAGAAGGCGTTATCTTCGGCGACCGGTACACTGGAACCCCGGGCGATCTCATGCGAGTGTTGATGAACCCCGCACGGGCCGCTGCAGTGGTGGACGGCGGGCATCATGCCTGCACGGCTCTGCACAACTGGCGGGGCGCTGCGATAGTGACCCGGCACGTTTACCACTGGCGACCACTCAGGCAGGACCGGAATCGCGGGCGGTGCATCCGCGCTGAACGAACCGGCGGCATAGACAATATTGCCATCCACCACCGTCAGCACCGACTCAATGCCTTTAATTTCCTCTTCCGGCACGCTGAAGAAATCTTTGCTCAGCACGGCCAGATCCGCCAGAAGACCTACCTGAATCCGACCTTTTTTATTTTGTTCGCTGGAGAACCAGGCGCTGCCCTGTGTCCAGAGCATCAGCGCCGTTTCACGGTCAAGGCGGGCATTGACGTCATACATCTGCATGCCGCCCACGGTGCGACCAGAAACCAGCCAGTAGAGCGCGGTCCAGGGGTTGTAGCTGGCGACGCGGGTTGCGTCGGTGCCGAGTCCGACCGGGACGCCGGTTTCCAGCATTTTCTGTACCGGCGGGGTGTGGCGGGTGGCTTCAATGCCGTAGCGTTCAGCAAAGTATTCGCCCTGGAATGCCATGCGATGCTGCACCGCAATGCCACCGCCCAGCGCTTTGATACGATCGATATTGCGCTGAGTGACCGTTTCCGCGTGGTCAAAGAACCAGTGCAGACCATTAAACGGGATATCGCGGTTGACCTTCTCAAAGACATCCAGCATCCGGCTGATCGACTCGTCATAAGTTGCATGCAGACGGAAAGGCCAGCGATGTTCCACCAGATGACGCACCACGCGCTCCAGTTCATCCTCCATGCCAGGCGCTAAGTCCGGACGTGGCTCCAGAAAATCTTCGAAGTCGGCGACCGAGAACACCAGCATTTCGCCTGCGCCGTTGTGACGGAAATAGTCGCTGCCCTGGCCTGGCGTCAGCATGTCCGTCCACTTCTCAAAATCTTCCAGTTCATGACCCGGACGCTGCGTGAAGAGGTTGTAGGCGATACGCAGCGTCATCTGCTTTTTCTGATGCAGTTCAGCGATCACTTCGTAATCTTCGGGATAGTTCTGGAAGCCACCGCCCGCATCAATGGCGCTGGTCAGGCCCAGTCGATTCAGCTCGCGCATAAACTGGCGGGTCGAGTTGATCTGCTGTTCCAGCGGCAGTTTCGGGCCTTTCGCCAGCGTGGCGTAGAGGATCATCGCATTGGGACGGGCGATCAACAGACCGGTGGGATTACCGTTACTGTCTCGCTGGATTTCACCACCCGGCGGGTTCGGCGTCTCTTTGGTATAGCCGACGACTTTCAGTGCGGCGCGGTTGAGCAGGGCGCGGTCATAAAGATGCAGCACGAAGACTGGCGTATCGGGGGCCGCCTCGTTGATCTCATCCAGCGTCGGCATCCGGCGCTCGGCAAACTGGAACTCGGTCCAGCCGCCTACCACACGCACCCACTGCGGTGACGGCGTGCGCAGCGCCTGCTCTTTCAGCATCCGCAGCGCATCGGCAACCGACGGAACGCCTTCCCATCGCAGTTCAAGGTTGTAGTTCAGACCACCACGAATCAGGTGCAGGTGTGAATCGTTCAGGCCCGGCACGGCGGTGTGACCTTTTAGATCGATCACTTTGGTGCCGTCACAGTGATACTCCATTGCCTCTGCCAGCGTACCTACCGCAACAAATTTGCCATCACGAATTGCCACGGCTTCTGCGACCGGATTGCTGCGGTCAACAGTATGAAATTTGCCATGGGTCAGTATCAGTTCTGCTTTACCCAGCGTAACCATAGATCCTCCTCAACGGGGTTGTCCGACTCAGCGCGGGACAGGAAGTGCCGCAATAAGCAGGGCACGAATAAGCCGGATTATGGTGAGCGGGCTGATGGGTCGTCTAGTTATACAGAGGGATACCTATACCTTCGTATAGTTATACGCAGAGATAATAGTTTGCCGTGTCACCTGGCCCTACACTGCGACCAGACAAGTCAGCAGCAGGATTAATAAACCTGTCCTGACCGTCTTTTTGCTCCGCGCCAGTTGGCGGAAATTCCGTTACTTAACCTCTATGGGTGAACGCATGTCCAACGCAAAGCTTGAAGTCCTCACGCCACATAACAGCCAGATTATCTTCATCGACCAGCAGCCGCAGATGGCCTTTGGTGTGCAGTCGATTGACCGCCAGGTGCTGAAAAACAACACCGTTGCGCTGGCGAAGGCGGCAAAAGTCTTCAACATCCCGACCATCATCACCACGGTCGAAACCGAAAGCTTCTCGGGTCACACTTATCCGGAACTGCTGGATGTCTTTCCTGGTCAGGACATTCTGGAGCGCAGCTCAATGAACTCCTGGGATGACCAGAAAGTGCGTGATGCGCTGGCAGCGAACGGCAAGAAAAAAGTGGTGGTGTCCGGTCTCTGGACGGAAGTGTGCAACAACAGCTTTGCCCTGTGCGCGATGCTGGAAGGCGACTACGAAATCTATATGGTGGCCGACGCGTCAGGCGGCACCACCAAAGAAGCGCACGACTACGCAATGCAGCGCATGATTCAGGCGGGTGTCGTGCCGGTGACCTGGCAACAGGTGATGCTGGAGTGGCAGCGTGACTGGGCCAACCGTGACACTTACGATGCGGTGATGAATATTGCCAAAGAGCATTCAGGTGCCTATGGCATTGGTGTGGATTACGCCTACACCATGGTGCATAAAGCGCCATCACGTCAGAAAAGCGAACACCGTACTCTGGCACCGGTTCACGCGCCGGTCCGCTAAGGGTCGCTCTGCTGATCGGCACGCGCTGCCGGTCAGCAGACGGGCAGCACAGGAGTCCGGTCATGAATCCTTTACTTCTTTCCCTGGCAGCAGGGGTGTTGATTGGCCTGTTTTATGGCCTGCTTAAAGTACGTTCACCCGCTCCGCCCGCGATTGCGCTGGTGGGCCTGCTGGGAATGTTACTGGGCGGGGCGCTGATGCAGGCGGTTATTCCAGCAGCGCATGCGACCGTCCTTCAGCCGCACAACGCTCAGCCTGAAACATACCTGTTGCGGACAAGCTGAACATGTTGAAATCCTACATCATTTCTCTCGCGGTGGGCCTGCTTGCCGGGGTAATCTATGCGCTGATTAACGTCAACTCTCCGGCTCCGCCGATTATTGCACTGGTGGGGCTGTTCGGCATGCTGGTGGGGGAACAGATCATTCCGCTGGCTAAGCGTCTGCTTCGCCGTCAGCCGGTGACGCTGAAGTGGTTTCGCCATGAGTGTGTGCCAAAAATCAGTGGGACACCGCCACCCGATGGCGATAACACCCCTTAAATCCTCGCGTACCGCACAGTGAGGCGTTCCGGAGAATAACTGCATGGCGCTGTCACAGCGTATTATCATTGTTGATGATGAACGCGCGGTCCGCAGTGGACTGAGCAATCTGTTGCACTCAGACGGCTACCCGACGCGCTTATATGAGTCCGGTGAGGCGCTCCTGAGCGATGACAATGCCCTTTCAGAGGCGGGCTTGCTGATTATTGATGTCGGACTCAAGGGCATGTCCGGTTTTGAGCTATTTGTCCTCCTGAAACAGCAGACAGAGCTGCCCCCGGTCATCTTTATCTCAGCAGATCTGGAAGAAACAACACTGTGGTATGCCATCGCCCTGGGGGCGGTCACGTTTTTGCGAAAGCCCATTGATGTTGATACGCTGCTGGCACTGATCCGTTGCGAGTTATCCAGGGGAGAAGCCCGCTGATGAGCATGCTTTCAGTTAATGTCCAGGAAGGTGACGACGCAGGGATCGCGATTGACCACTTCGACACGCTGACACCGCTGGCGCAGGATGGCTGCCTGCTCTGGATACTGGCGCGCTGCCACTCTGGTGAATCCCTGATTATCGCTACGGGTCAAAGTGACGAGGTCACCTTTCAGGCGACGCAGCGACTTAAAAATGAGCGTGCGCTGGCGGGCTATCTTTCACCGCGCTGGGCAATCACCGCCACCGGCACCACCCGTTATCACAATCGGTATGCCCTGATTTATCCTTGCTTTCCGTTTCGTACTCTGGCTCACAATCTCGCCACTCCACCTGAAAACATCGCCGACTTCCTGCAGGTGGCATTGCAGCTCTGCCACACGCTCGGTCAGGCGCATCATCAGGGTATCGTGCATGGGGATATCAAGCCGGGTCACTTTTTTGTCACTGACGATGAGCGCTTCCGCCTGGGCGGATTTGGACTGGCCTCGCTGGCAGCGCAGTCGGCGGACAAAACCAGCCTGCGCGCCTCAGGCGGTACGCTGGCCTATATGTCTCCTGAGCATACCGGTCGCACACCGCATCCCGTCAGCAGCCTCAGCGATCTCTACAGCCTGGGTGTGGTGCTGTATGAGTACCTGACCGGCAGACTGCCGTTTGGATCAGCAGAAGCGGGTGAAGCAGAGTGGATTCATCATCACATTGCTACCGCCCCCCGTCCCGCCGAACAGGTCAGAGAGGATGTGCCGCCGATGCTCTCGGTGATTCTGTTGCGCCTGCTGGCAAAGTCGCCCGCAGAGGGGTATCAGACCGTGCAGGGACTGATGGCCGATCTGCGCCGTTGTCAGGCAACCCTCTCAGCGGAAAACACCATTGCGCCGTTTACGCCCGGTTTGCAGGAGCGGTTCAGCAGCAGTTTCCGGCCCGAAACGCTGTTCACGCAGCATCCGCAGGCGCGCCTGTTACTGACCACGCTTGAGGCGGTCAACCGCAGCGGCACGCAGAGCCTGGTGATGCTGAGCGGTGCGCCCGGCTCCGGGAAGTCTGCCATTATCGCCTCCGCACTGAAAAACCTGCAGCACCGACAGATTCTGCTGGCCGCCAGCAAGGCCGATCAGCATTCGCCAGTCGCCCCCTATGCCTCAATCGCCTCCGCGTTTCGCACGGTCACGCTCTATCTGCTGGGTTTGTCCGCCCCGGAAGTCAGCAAATGGCGGGGGCGACTGTTGCGGTTACTGGGCGGGTATACCGATTTAGCCATTGAACTGGTACCCGAATTAAAACAGCTGCTGAATATCCGGACATTGCCGCCCGTGGTGCGCCATGCTCCGGACGCCCGCGAGCAGTTTAACCAGATGGCGTGTGCGCTGATTGAGGCTTTTGCCACGCCGGGTCGCCCGCTGGTGATGCTGATTGATGATGTTCACTGGGCAGATAATGCCACGCTGCAACTGCTGGAAACGCTGATTATTCGTAGTGAACATCTGCCTTTTATGCTGGTGCTCGCTTTCCGGGAGGGTGAATCAATGCCCTGTCCGATGATTGCCGGTTTTCTACAGCGGATCAGAGAATCCGCGGCGCGGGCCGTGGCGCTGACGCCACAGCCGCTCAGCGTGAAAAGTATCGGTCGCTGGCTGGCGGGGAGGCTGCATACCCGTCCCGGCGGCCATCGCGAACTGGCACAGATTATTTTCGACAAAACCGGCGGCAATCCACTCTCTGTGCAGGAGTTCTTTCGTCAGGCGGTGGACGATGGGGTCATTTACTTTCGTCAGAACCCGCTGAAATGGCATTACGACAGCCAGACACTGAGTACGCGTCAGTACACCGACAATGTGGCAACGCTGGTGCTGAATCAGCTGGTACGGATGCCGGAGATAACGCGGCAGCTGCTGGGCGATCTGGCCTGCCTGGGCGCCAGCGGCGAACTCTCCCTGATAAGTCATATCAGCGGAACCCCTGTTAAACGGCTTCAGCAGCAGCTTGAACCGGCAGTCAGTGGTCGTTTTATCACCCTGACGGGCGGTAACTACGCCTTTACCCACGATCGGGTTCACAACGCGGCATTTTCGCTGCCCGACCGCCGGCAGCAACAGCATCTTCATCAGCAGGCGGCGGCATGGCTGTCAGACGCGGTGGTGACGGCGGATAACGGTGAAACACTGTTCCGCGCGGTTTATCACATTGGCATGATTGCTGAACTGCCGCTGAGTGTCGCAGAGCGTGAGCGGTATTATCCGCTCTGTCTGCGCGCTGCACAGGGAGCGAAACGTGCGGGGGACTATCTCTCGGCGCTGCGCTATCTGCGCACCGCCCAGCGACTTAGCCAGCGGATGGTGACCGGCAATGACTTTATGCTGGGTCTTGATGAGGCGGAGTGCGAGTTTCTGCACGGTAATCTCAGCAACGCACAATCGCTCTGCACCCGACTGCTGCGTGAGCCGGGAACGCTCAGTGAAAAATCCAGGGCTGCCTGTCTCTCTGCTGAAATTCATATGCGCCAGTCTGACAATCATCTGGCACTGGAAACCGCACTCGCCTGGCTGGCGGTTTTTGGTGAGCATTTCAACCGTAATCCGAATGACGCGGAGATCGACGCCGAATGGCTGTCGCTCAGAACGCGGATTGGCGACTCCCCGCAGACCGCTTTTTCACGGCTGCCGCTGAACAACAATGCCGAAACGGAGTCGGTGCTGAACCTGATGGCCAGCACAATTTTTGTTTCCGCCTACGACTGCCCGCAGCTGCATCTGATGCTGGTCTGCCGGATGCTGAAGATGACGCTGGACCAGGGCATGACAGGGGCTTCTGCGTTTGGCCTTGCCTGGTTCAGCGTGCTGACTGGCGACCGCTATCAGGCCTGGCAGTTTAGCTATGACTGTGGCCGGGTGGCGCGTGCGCTGGTGGAAGAGCATAACTTTATCCGCTACAAAGCACGCACGCTGCTGCCACTGGATCAGGTAGGGATCTGGACACAGCCGCTGGATGTCGCCGTGGAGTGTGCCCGCGAAAGCTTTCGCGTGGCGGTAATGCATGGCGACCGCTCTTTTGCCTGCCTCTCGCTGCGTCATCAGATCATGAACACGCTGACACGCGGCGACCACCTTGAGTCGGTGCTGACCTCCATTGAGCGTGGACTCGCGTTTACCCGCAAATCGTATTATCCCGACGTCGAGAACGTGCTCGTTATGCAGAAGCAACTGGTGATGCAACTGCGTAATAGCAATGGATTCAGGGCAGAGGATCGCGTCGCCTCTTTGCCGCTGGTAGCGGGCAGTGAGCCGGGGCCGATATCCGGCCCTAAAGCGATGGTGCGGTTCTGGGACGGTCTCTATCGGGGAATGGCGCATTTCTTTGCGGCTGAATACCGGGAGGCGCTGCGCTGTTTTGAGGATATTCGTCCGCTGATTAGCGCAGTGCCCGCTTATATCTATCTGATGGATTTTCATTTCTACAGCGCATTATCACTGAGTCACCAGCCTGAAGCGGCTGACAGCAATGTGCTGCGTGGCCATCTCGACAAGTTTGCTGACTGGGCTGACCTCAATCCTGGTCTGTTTGCAGACAAATATGCTCTGCTCAGGGCAGAGTGCGCGCGTCTGGCGGGCAACACGGGCGACGCTCTGAAGCAGTATGAACAGGCCATTCGTCTCTCCAGACAGGCGGGCTATCTGCACATCCATGCGCTGGCGAATCAGCTGGCGGGTCGCTGCTGCAAAGCCTTACAGCTGGACACCGCCGCAGATGCCTGGATTAAAGCGGCAATGGCAAGCTGGGAAAACTGGGGCGCGCAGGCAATGGTGCGCCAGCTGGAGCAGCGCTATCCGCATCTGTCCGCGCCGCTGCAAAACAGCGCACTGGCGACAATTCCGTTTACCCAGGATGCCGCATTCTATGACATGGAGAGCGTGCTGACCGCCGTGCGCGCCCTGACGGAGGAGATCAACCTTGATCGGTTGATACATACCCTGATGCGCATGCTGCTGGAGCGGGCCGGTGCTCAGCGCTGTCGGCTCATCCGGATTCTGGATGGCAATCTGCCGGAGACGCAGGCCTGGGCAGAGAGCATGGCAGAGGGGGTGCGTGTGCAGATTGTTAAAGAACGACCTCTCGCGTCCGACCTGCCTTTATCCGTGCTGTCAGCGGTGATCCGAACAGGCCAGGAGATACGCACCGGCAAACCGGAGGCGTTCAGTCCCTTCAGCCAGGATCCCTATCTGGTGGCTTCAGGCGCAGCGGTGTTGTGTGTCCCGATGTTCAGGCAGGCCAACATGGTCGGGGTGCTCTATCTGGAGAACCGCCTGATGCCCGACGCGTTTACTGCTGAGCACTCCCATATAGTAAAAACCCTGAGTGCGCAGGCGGCCGTTTCGCTGGAAAACGCACGGCTCTACGCAGAGCTGCTGGAGGAGAACACTCATCGGCGGCGGGTTGAGAAGCAGTTGCGAGCCAGTAAAACCTCGCTGATGCTCGGCGAGAAGATCAGCCATACCGGCACCTGGCGCTGGGAATTGACAGAGGACATGATGATGGTCTCTGAAGAATATGGTCGCATTCTTGGCCTGCCAGCTGAACAAAAAGGGCTGTCGATGGCTGACTTTCTCACCCGCGTTCATCCCGATGATCATGCGTGCATCAGTGAACTGGTCACGCTTAGCGTCAGCCAGGGGCGCAGTATGCAGGCTGAGTTCCGTATACTCAGGCCGGACGGGGAATGCCGCTATATTAAAGGCATCGGAGAACCGGTGGACAATTTCCCGGAGGTGAAAGAGTATTTCGGCACCATTTCGGATATCACTTTACAGCGTCAGGCAGAAGATAGCGCGCGTATGGCGCAGGCGGACCTGGCTCGGGTTAGCCGCGCCACCACCGTCGGGCAGCTTACTGCTTCCATCGCCCATGAGATTAACCAGCCTCTGATGTCAATCGTGGCTAACGCGGGTGCCAGCCTGCGCTGGTTAAAGCGTGAACCCTTGATGCTGGAAAATGCCAGCAGCAGTCTGAACGAGATCATTAAAGAGGGTAAACGTGCCGGAGAGATTATTCGCGGTCTGCAGGCGCTGACCCGCAATCATGAACCGAGCTTTGCGCCAGAAAACCTGCATCTGATTGCCCGTGATATTCTGGCGCTCTCCCGGATCGAGCTGGAACGGCGGGGCATTTCACTGGAACTGAAACTCAAGGCGGCCAGGGCAGATATTTTCTGCGACCGCGTTCAGATTCAGCAGGTGCTGCTCAATCTGGTCATTAATGCTATCGATGCCATGTCCGATGATTTACCGCGCGCGGCCCTGCTGCGCCTCACCTCAGAGAATCCCACGGCTGAAACGCTGCGATTTGAGGTGCTGGATAGCGGTTGCGGATTGCCTGATGGCGTGCGTGACCGGATCTTTGAGTCGTTCTACACCACCAAGAAAAGCGGCATGGGCATGGGATTAACCATCAGTAAAGGGATCATCAAAAAGCACTGCGGAGAGTTAGGCGCAGAGAACCGGCCAGAAGGCGGCAGCCGTTTCTGGTTTACACTGCCACTGGAATAAGCGTGCGGGCCAGCTTTACATCGTGGCTTTAGCGACGGCGGGTATGATCAATATTGAGCCGCTCAGCCGCACGCACCAGATCGGTCAGCGAGCGCGCATGCATCTTCTCCATCACTCGCCGCTTGTGGACTTTAGCCGTAATTTCACTGACGCCCATTTCGGCAGCAATCTGCTTATTGAGCAGGCCACTAATCGCCAGCAGCATCACCTCGCTTTCACGCGGCGTCAGGGTCTGGTGCCGCTGGAATATTTCTCGCCGCTCCTCAGAGGCGGCCATATTTTGTTCAGCGATGCGCAACGCTTCCGCTACTGCCTGCAACATATGATCGGGATCAACCGGTTTAGTCAGAAACTCATAAGCGCCGGTTTTCATCGCCCGCACTGTGACCGGAATGGTCCCGAAACCGGTTAAAAAGATGGTGGGGATCGTGTAACCGCGATCGAGCAAAGCCTGTGCGATATCGAATCCATCTGCGCCGGGAAGATTAATATCCAGAATCAGGCAACAGGGAAGGGGAGTGAATGCATGAGCCAGAAAATCATCTGCCGATGAAAACGTGATAACTGTGTAATCGTCGGCGGTGAGCAGATTACGTAATGCTGAAGTCACAGCAGCGTCGTCGTCAACAATATATACGATGGGATTCATAGGGACCTCATTCCAGCCAGAGTTTTACTGATAATTAAATTAAACATGACGCGTAAAGAGGCCCTGAACAGTGAGCCTCCGGCAGGGTTAACAGGATATTACCATAACAGTTATCATTATCATCTTATAATTAATAGCATGTTAAGGATCAGATAAATTACTGATAGATATGATTAAAACGTGAGCGTTATACTGTGGGCTGTGTGCCGTCATTCCGGTCTGCTGGGTATTGGACTATAAGCTGAGCGCCATATTTGTGTAATCAACAGAGCGCTCACTTGCGACCAGCAGAATAGTGATCGCCATACGCTGAAATAGTCCATAAAATTGCTCACCGGATTAAATCTGCCTCGCTTTTTTAATGCCGTAATAAGTTCGTGCCAGTGTGTAATTCATCTCTGGAATAAGCGGCACGGTAACTGACAATCAGTAGTTAACTCACTTCAGACTGAACAGCGCCGCAATTCACGCGATACACAACAAAAAGTCAGTTTATAGTTACAACATACATATGGCGGATAAATGTATCAGGAATCAGGCAACAGAGTGATCATTGCTAAGCAGCATTCAGATTCCCTTTGTCATTATCACGAAGGTTTTGTCATAAAAAACCCCTGATTTCATCCGGTAAGAAGTCATTACATTTTAAAAAAGCCTTACCTGTCAGCGATTAACCTCAATAAGCGTAGCGGTATTCATGGCACGGCTGATAATCCTCACTAAGCTTGTGAAGTAACCCTTTAAATTTGGGGACATTTTCCAGCCCAGCGCTATCCGCCATGTCGTCATGAGGCTCATATGAGTGAAAATTACTGCACCATTCTTTTCAATGGTGAACGATTAGAAGGATTTGCTGATCAACCGCTTATCGATTTTCTTGATGCTCACGGGAAAAAACTGCCTCATGTCTGTTATCACCCGGCGTTAACGCCGCTACAAAGCTGTGATGTCTGCTGGGTCGATGCTAATGGCGAGCGTGTTCGCGGTTGTACGCTTCGTACTGAAGAGGGTTTGTCGGTCCGGAGTGAGGGCAGTGTGCTGAAAGCCGCGCAGCAGGAGGGTATGGATAGGCTGCTTAATCGTCATGAGCTTTACTGCACCGTCTGCGAACACAACACCGGCGACTGTACGCTGCATAACGCAGTAGCCGATATGCACATTCCGATTCAGTACTATCCTCATCAGCCCAAGCCTTACGCGAAAGATCACTCCAATCCGTTTTACACCTATGACCCTGACCAGTGCATCTTATGTGGTCGCTGTGTCGAGGCGTGCCAGAATGTAGAGGTCAACGAGACGCTCTCGATTGACTATACCCAGGCGCACCCACGCGTGTTGTGGGATGGCGGCACGGAAATCGCCGGCTCCAGTTGCGTCAGCTGTGGGCACTGCGTTACGGTCTGCCCGTGCAATGCACTGCTGGAAAAAACGATGCAGCCCGATGCGGGCCCGTTCACCGCGATGGATGAAGGGCTGAAGCGTCCGCTTATCGACTTTGTGAAAACGCTGGAAAACAGTATCGGCATGGAGCCAATTACCGGTGTGTCAAAAATTGACGTGGCGCTGCGCCAGTCTGAAATCAAACGCACCAAAACAGTCTGCACATATTGTGGCGTGGGCTGCAGCTTCGAAATCTGGACCCGCGATCGTCACATCCTGAAAATTCAGCCGGTCGCCGAAGCGCCAGCCAATGGTATTTCCACCTGTGTTAAAGGCAAGTTTGGCTGGGATTTCGTCAACAGCGCGGAACGCCTGACAACGCCGCTGATTCGCGAGAATGGCCGCTTCCGGCCTGCCAGCTGGGATGAAGCATTACAGCGGGTTGCCGATGGATTACGTGGTGTTGCGCAGAACTATGGCGGTGACGCAATAGGCTTTATTGGCTCCAGTAAAGCGAGTAACGAAGAAGCCTATCTCACCCAGAAAATCGCCCGTTTAATCTTCGGCACCAACAATGTCGATAACTCTTCACGCTATTGTCAGAACCCGGCCACAGAAGGGTTATTTCGGACTGTGGGCTACGGTGGCGATGCCGGAACAATAAAAGATCTGCAGGAAACCGATCTGATTGTGCTGGTCGGCAGTAACCTTTCCGAGAACCATCCGGTTATTGCTTCGCACATCAAACAGAGCCATAAACATCGCGGACAGAAACTGCTGGTTGTCGATCCGCGTCGTCACGAAATGGCGGAACGGGCTGACTGCTATCTGCGCATCCGGCCAGGTAGCGATCTCGTCTGGGCCTCAGCGATGGCGAAATATATGTTCGATCACGGTTATGCCGATGACGCGTTTCTGTCACAGCGGGTTAATCAGGTCGAAGAGTACCGCGCTTCGCTCGATGCCTTTACGCTCGACTATGCCAGCAAGATCTGTGGCCTGAGCGAAGCCGAACTCACAGAGGCGGCGGAGATGATTGGCCAGGCGAGCAGCGCCTGCATATTGTGGGCGATGGGGATTACCCAGCACAGCCACGGTGCCGACACCAGCACGGCGCTGTCGAACCTGCTGCTGGTCACCGGCAACTATGGCCGGCCTGGCACCGGCGGATACCCGATGCGCGGACACAACAATGTGCAGGGCGCCAGCGACTTCGGCTGCCTGAGTAATCTCTATCCCGGCTATGAAAAAGTCACTGACGCGGCGGTGCGGGAGAAATGGGCGCGAGCATGGGGCGTCGCGCCTGAGGCACTCTCCGACCAGCCCGGCGCGGATAACTTCAAAATGGTGCAGGAGGCGGGTGAAGGTAAAATCCGCGCGATGTATATCACCGGCGAAGAGACCGCCTTTGCGGATGCTGACTCAGATTCTGTGCATGCCGCCTTCACCAAACTGGAATTTATGGTGGTTCAGGACATTTTCATGTCGCGCACGGCTGAATTTGCCGATGTGGTGTTACCCGGCGCGCCCAGCGTAGAGAAAGAGGGGACGTTTGTGAACACCGAGCGGCGCATCCAGCACTTCTCGCCCGCCATGAAACCCCTGGGCGACTGTCGTCCCGACTGGCAGATTTTCACCGAACTCGCCGCGCGCCTCGGTCACCCGTGGCATTACCCGAATCCGGGCGCGATCATGGCGGAAGCAGCGGGCATTGCAGATATTTTCGCCGGCGTAAGCTATGAGCAACTGGTCGGCTGGCAGTCGCAACTCTGGCCGGTAAATGCCGCAGGTGAAAGCACGCCGCGTCTCTACACGGAACGGTTTAATTTTCCGGATGGCAAAGCCCGGCTTTATCCGCTGAGCTGGCAACCACCCGCCGAGCAGGAGGATGCAGAGTACAATCTCCTGCTGAATAACGGCAGGATGCTGGAGCATTTTCAGTCGATGAACCAGACCGGTCAGGGTGGCCGCATGATGTCGCTGTCACCTAATGCCTTTGTTGAGATCTCACCGGAACTGGCTGCCTCGCGCGCGCTGACGGAAGGAGAATGGGTGCGCATCACCTCAAGGCGCGGCTCGCTGGATGTGCCGGTTGTTATCACCGAACGCGTGGCGGGCAACGTCATGTTTATGCCAATTCATCATGGTAAGGATGGCGTCAACGCGCTGACCGGCGAACATCACGATCCCGACGTCAACACACCGGCTTATAAAGAGCTTGCCGTGAACATGAAGCGAATCGAACGGCGGACGCAGCCCAATCCGTTGCCGTTACACAACTTCCGTTACGGCAGTCGGACCCCGCTGGATCACCTGCCGATTGAACAAAAATGGCAGCAGGCAGGCTACCGTGAACCGCCTGAACACGTAGACAAACCGGAGAAATTTTAATGGCAGAACGGATGAAATATCAGGTCACGCCGACACGTACTGAGCCAACCGCACGCGAAGCGATGGATGAGCTGATTGAAAATCTCCACCAGCACGGTTTTCTGCGGCTGGCGAACGACCTGGTTAAATCAAATAGCGAGGTGGGGAAAATCCTGGTTTCGGGCCTTAATCAGCCGGGTACGCAGAACGCGCTACAGAATCTCTCGCTACTGATGATGACGCTGGGCAGTGTGCCGCCAGAAAGTTTTAATCATCTGCTGTTGGCCGTTCGCGATGCCGCGATGGCCGTTAAACCGGCGCGCGATGAGGCCCGTCAGGAAAAAGCCGCGCCAGGCATCCGCGGCATCATCCGGTTGCTCAATGATGAAGATCTGTGGCGTGGACTGCGCCCGATCTTCGCCGCGCTGGAGGTCTTCTCACAGCAGATTGACCGTGAAGAGCAGAAGCCGATTACCCGCTTCAGTGGCAAGCCCACACGGGACTAGTTCAGCCTGCGTTCGTTCAGGATTGCGTGGGGGTGTAGATCAGATAACCGGCTACACCGCCCGCGCCGCCATCTTTTGGATGATTGATACCATCGGAGACCGGGACATCGGTGAAATCAAACGGCGAAACCCCCTCAAGGCAGGCGACATTCACCCCGAACTGATCGGGCTGTGAGCGGCTCTGATGAAAGGTGTAAATGCCGCAAACGGAACAGAAGTAGTGGCCCACCTCTTTGCTGTTGAATCGATATTCGGTGAGCTGCGCTTCACCCCGGGTCAGCTCCACCTTTGTCGCAAATACCACCACCGCGCCGCGCATCCGGCAAAACGAACAGTTGCAGCGGCGCACCGTATTAAATCCATCCTTCAGCGTCACCCGGTACGCCACCGCGCCACAGTGGCATTGCGCTGTCATTTCATTTTGCATCCTGATCTCCTGTGTAGTGAAACCAACCAGCTTTCAGCCTACGCCAAAGCCTGGGATTTGGCAGCATCGGGTGCGGATTTGTCGACCATTAGTATAGCCAGGGCAGTGTGCATTTATCAGGTTCGCTTGCGACATGATTTATTTCATCACGCCGTATCAGACAGTAATAAGCATCATCTCTTCCGCTTCAAACGCCTCAAGCAGTTCTTTATCGAGCTTCTCTTCCACGACGAGCGTTGAGATTTCACGGCATTTCGCCACGCTGAATCGCGCTACTGCGGGGATTTTATCCGCTGTCAGCCCGACAATGACCTGATTGCTTTGCGCCATGGCGACTTTCTTGAATTCGCAATCCGCATAGTTAAAACCGGTCAGCCCGGCCTCCGGGCTCATGGCGCAGCCGCCAATAAACGCCTGATCAAACAGAATCCCCTGGATCTGGTTGATCGCGGTTTGCCCGACCGCGCCGCCGGTGCTCTTCTGTATCTGCCCGCCCAGCATAATTACCTCCGCAGCAGGATGGTTGATCAGTAGCGCAGCAATATCGGGCGCATTGGTGACGACGGTGATATTCAAATCTGGTGATAGCGCCTGTGCCAGCGCCAGATTGGTCGTACCGGCATCAACAAAGATGCAGCTATTGGCTTTCACCAGGCTGGCACAGCGCTGCGCAATCAGGGCTTTTGCTGCGTGATCGTGAGCTTTCCGGCTGACAAAGCTGCCCGCCTCCTGCAGCTGTAACACCGCACCGCCATAGACCTTTTTACATAAACCCTCTTTACTGAGTTCATGGAGATCGCGGCGGATAGTGTGCTCTGACACGGCCAGTTGCCTTGCAAGGTCAGCGCAGACCACACGTCCTTTGTCCTTCAATATCTCACGAATCAGCGCTTGTCGCTGCTGCGGGAAAGCTGCATAATCGAGCATATAAACCTCAAATAATTCAAAATCGAGCTATAGTGAGCATAATCGTTCACTGCCGGGCAGGGAGTCAATAGCGATCTCTCAGTCCTGTCAGCTCTTCACGACATCCCTCAAAGGAATGCAATGGCTAATAACGTCTCTTCCACACTGGCAACACGCATTATCTTTTTTATCGCTGGATTTATAACCGCGACCTGGGCGGTGATTGTGCCTTTCGCCCGCGGCAATACCGGCGTTAATGAGGCGCAACTCGGCACCTTGCTGCTTTGTCTTGGCGTCGGCGCGCTGATTGCGATGCCGGTGACGGGCTGGCTGACCAGCCGCTTTGGCTGCCGCCGGGTGATTCTGGTCGCTGTCGCGCTGGTCATCATCAGTACGCCATGGCTGTCGGTGCTCAGCGACCCGCTATTGCTGGCGCTGGCGTTGCTGGTTTTTGGCATCGGCATCGGCGTGACCGACTGCGCCATGAACATCCAGGCGATCCTGGTGGAGAAGCAGGCGGCGAAGCCTGTGATGTCTGGCTTTCACGGCATGTACAGTGTGGGCGGCATTGCCGGGGCGGGCTTTATGACGCTGCTGCTGGCGATGGGTTTTAGCGTGCTCACCGGCTGTTTGCTGGCGGTAGCGGCGGTGATTATCATGACGCTGGTCAGCGCACCGGGTTTACTGACCTACGCGAACCCCGCTGAAGGCCCGGTATTTGCTGTTCCGCGCGGCAGCGTACTGATTATCGGCATCATCTGCTTTGCCGTCTTCCTGACCGAAGGCACCGTGCTGGACTGGAGTGCTGTCTATCTGACCGACGTCCGGGCCATGCCGGCATCACTGGGCGGACTGGGCTATACCTGCTTTGCCATTGCGATGACCGTGGCGCGTCTGACCGGCGATCGCATCATTTCGTCGCTGGGTCGTCTGCCTGTAGTACTGGGTGGCGCACTGATTGCCGCCGCTGGCATGGCGATGGTGACCTTTATCGCCTCCTGGCCGCTGGCGTTGCTGGGCTACACCCTTGTCGGCGCAGGCTGCGCCAATATCGTGCCGGTAATGTTCACCGCCGCCGGACGTCAGACGGTGATGCCGCAGGCGGTCGCCGTGCCTGCCATTACTACTCTGGGTTACCTGGGGGTACTGAGCGGGCCAGCCGTGATTGGCTACGTGGCGCATTACACGCATCTCGCTTTTTCGTTTTCACTGATTATGGCGCTGATGCTGATCGTCGGTGCGGTCTCTCTGACCCTGGATCTTGGCCGTAGCCGCGCGGGGAAGAATGCATAAAATTACACAGTTCGCGCTCCTGACAGACTTTCATTGAACGGGGCGCGGATTAATCTTCAGGAGGAACGGAAGTGGCCTGCCATTACTCTCCCAGCCTGACCCAGCGGCGGCCGGCCAGCACCGTCAGCGCCACGATGGTGATGCCCGCAGCCAGATGCATAGAAAAATCGATGGCGTGCAGATGGGTGTCATGACACAGCGACAGCAACATCGATGAGGTAAACGCACTGCCACAGCCGCTCAGCGCCAGACTGCGCGCGGGATAGAGTGAACGGGTGCGCTTCAGGGCGATCACGGACATCAGCATCATCGGCGCGCTGGCCGACAGCATAAACAGATAGCAATGTATCCCTTCACCAAAGCGGCTTGCGCCCGCAGACGTGGTTTCAGATGACATGTTGATCAGATTCAGCCCCAGCCACATCACTGCCAGCATCAGCGGCCAGCGCAGGCTGACTGGTTTTCTGCCGGCGATACTCAGCGTAAACGCAGCCGCCAGCGTGCTGCCCGCGATGACAAGAGAGAGCAGTACGGCGATAAATGCCAGCCATGCGCCAGGCTGACTCCAGTCAGTAAACCTGCTGTGAAACGCCCAGCTGGTCAGTGCGCCAAAAGGCAGAGCAAGCGCGATCCAGCCCGCAACGCGCCAGGCGGTGGGCCAGACGCGCTGCACCGGCTGCGCGGAGGCGCTGAGCTGATTAATTAACTGGTCATGATTTCTCATGATGACCCCGTCCATATTTACGAAGGTTGACCATTGCGCGATGCAACAGGGATTTAACGGCAGAAAGAGACTGATGGGTTTCAGCGGCTGCCTGCGCCAGGCTCTGCTCGCGCAGATGCACGGATTCGACGATCTCCCGCTGACGTAGCGGAAGGGTATCGAGATAGCCTGAGAGAATATCGGCATCGGCTGAGGCTTCTGCACTTTCAGCGGGCCGCTGCTGCAGCGCCTCATCATCCTGAACCTCCTGACGACGACCATGCTGGCGCAGCGTATCAATCGTTCGGGCAGAGGCGATAGCGGCTACCCATGGCAAGATCGGGCGCTGCGGATCGTAGGTATGCCGCACCCGATGGATTGCCAGCAGCGTTTCCTGAATCACATCCTCAACCAGCCCCTCGTCACGCATTTTTTTGCGCACCAGTGCCCGGATGGCCGGAACCATCGCTTTGAGTAACTGGTTATAGGCTGCTTTGTCGCCCGCCTGCGCCCGGGCCATTAAGGCTGGCCAGTGCTGTGCGCGTTGATCAGTGTCTGACATCATTTATCAGCAGGTCAGCACACTGTCGCCGTGTGCTGATACCGGAGCAGAACATCGTTTCATCAATCGTCTCAGGTTTTCTTTCCTTTTTCCGTTGCCTGATCCAGCGCTGAAATCACGATGCCTGGCGTCAGCACCTGCGGGAGTACCACGGGTTTGCCACCGTCAGCCGGGTAGACCACGTAGAGGGGTAATCCACCGCGTCCGAAATCGCTAAGCGCCTGTTCAACATCGGGATTGTATTTAGTCGAGTCCGCGACCATGTAAATGGTGCTGGTACGCGCCATGGCTGCTTTTACCGCTTGCGTCGACAGCGACGTGCGATCGTTGACCTGGCAGGTAATACACCAGGACGCGGTAAAGTTCACCAGGATGGGCTTGCCCTGGCCTTTGATTGCGTCAACATTCTGGGGCGACCAGGCCACCGCTGCAGCAGCCGGTGAGGTGGTTTCCGTCTCAGCTGGTCCCGTGACAAAACTGTTGATATTCAACAACGGCACCACGACCAGCGCCAGAAAGAACGCGGTGGCAACATGCATTACCACATGACGCTGTCCCATCATACGGCGTTTCTGCGCCATGCCATACAGCCAGGCAGCAAAACTAAACAGTAAGCAGCAGGCCAGAATCGCGGCCAGTGCAGCCGATCCCGCCTGACGTTCCAGTACCCAGATCAGCCAGCCCACCGCACCCAGCATTGGAAACGCCAGACCCTGTTTTAAGGTGATCATCCAGGCGCCCGGTTTTGGCAATATTCTCGCCAGCACCGGGAAGAATGAGATCAGGGTAAAGGGCGCAGCAAAGCCCAGCGCCAGCGATATAAAGATCACCACACTCACCAGCGGAGGCTGAGTCAGGGCATATCCCACTGCGCTGGCCATGAAAGGTGCGCTACAGGGAGTGGCGACAATGATGGCCAGCGCGCCGGTCAGTGCTGAACCCACTAATCCTCCGCGATCGCCACCCACTTCGCCAACCCGCTGAATCGACAGTCCGACTTCAAACAGACCGAGCAAATTCAGTGCTGAACCCAGCATCACCAGAATCAGCGCTGCAATGACCAGCGGCGATTGCAGCTGAAATCCCCAGCCCACCGATGCACCACCCGCCCTGGCCAGCAGCAATACGGCGGTCAGGGCAACCATCGTCACCACGACGCCGAGCAAAAAGGCCAGGCCTTCTGCCCGGGCGTGGGAGGGTGATTCGTGGTGGCGGATCAGGCTCAGTGCTTTCAGTGAGATCACCGGAAACACGCAGGGCATGAGGTTCAGAATAATGCCGCCCAGGAAGGCGGCTGCAATCGCAGTCAGCATGGTGTACCTGCTCAGATGATGAAGTTATGCCGGATTGGCCTGACGATATTTTTTAACGGCATCCATCGCTTTCTGGATATGCGTATCAGGATTTTTATCGGTGAAGCTCAGCAGGATTTTGCCATCGGGCGCAATCACGTAAGAGGTCCGGTCTGAAAGCTTCTGACCTTTCATCTCCATGGTGCTCTTATATTCTTCGGCGACTTTGGCTCCCGGGTCGGCGGCTACGGTAAATTTGTCACGGCATTCAAGCTGCGAGAATTTAGCAATCTGATCGGTATTACCGGCGGTGACACCAATGACGGTCGCACCCTGTTTTTTGAATTCATCGGTCGCTTCAGCAAAGTCATGCGCTTCAAGCGTACAACCCGCACTGAACGCTGCCGGAAAGAAGTAAAGCACAACCGGGCCTTTCTTCAGCGCCTGCTGTAATGAAAAGGTGGTCGATTTGCCCGCCAGCGCGGCGTCGAGTTTAAAATCCGGGGCTTTTTCACCGACCTGTAACGCTGCAAAAGCGGATGTTGCCGGAACACTCAGTGCCAGCAGCGTAGCGACGGCAAGGGTTTTCAGGGTGTTTTTCATTGGCGTGACTCTCTCCATTAACGAGCAGACGGGGTTGTCTGACGTCTCATTTTTAAGGTTCGTTTAAAACGAGAAAAAGTTGCGCGGTTTTGAAATTTTTTTAACGATTTATTTAAGAGGACGTTAACCACAATTTTCAGGTGGTCATTGCATCATTTGCTGAATCGAGTGCAGCTCATGCGTCGTTGAGTCACAGATTGCATCGTGGTTATTCCTGATTAAGTAAAATTTATGTGATTTGAGCCGCAATAATTTTGCTAAAAAGCGCCGGTTTTCTGGCAGGTGAGCATCGTCACGTTTCTGTTCGGCTTCAGACAGTAAATTCCATTTATGGAATGAAAAAACGATTCAGCAAATGAGGCGAATGATGAAGATTAAACTGGCATTAACAGTACTGGCGGTTCTGGTATCAGGTTCAGCAGCGGCGAAAACCTGGGTGCTGACGAGTGCTGAACAGGGCACCGAGCAGGGAAACTGGAAGATTTCCAGCAATGAGCTGAAGTCTCAGGGCAAACCGTTCAGCATCGAACAGAAAGTCCTGCATGGCGGCAAGCAGGAAGGCAGTAAAATTCTGACGATCCGCAGTGAGGATGGCCTGACAATTACGTTAAGTCCGACCCGCGGCATGAACTTACTGCATGTTGAGGGCTTTGGCACCCGCATGGGCTGGGATTCACCAGTGAAAGAGGTCGTCAATCCTGCCTACATCAATCTTGAGAGCCGCAACGGTCTGGGTTGGCTGGACGGCTTCAACGAGATGATGGTGCGCTGCGGCTACGAATGGACCGGTCATCCGGTCACCGATGAAGGACGAATCTATACGCTGCACGGTAAAGCGGGGAATACGCCGGTTTCCCAGCTGGAAGTTGAAGTGGCAGATGCGGCACCACACGAAATCCGTATTCGCGGCCTGATTAAAGAGAGCACCTTTAAAAAAGCTGATTTGCAGACCATGACCGAGCTGCGTTACGTGCCAGGCAGCAACAGTTTCAGCCTGCATGATGTGTTAACCAACCATGCCGACTATCCGCACGATTACCAGATCATCTATCACAGCAACTTCGGCCAGCCTATTCTGGAAGAGGGCGCACGCTTCATGGCACCGATGTCCGGCATCAGCCCGTTCAATGACTACGCGAAAGCCGGGCTAAAAGAGTGGCAGACCTATAAAGGTCCGACCAAAGATTTCGATGAGATGGTGTTCAACATCAAACCACTTTCTGACAGCAATCATCAGACCGTCGCTGCGGTGATAAATAAAGCGGGCAACAGCGGCGCATCCATTCAGTTCGATACGCGTCAGCTCCCGATGCTGACCTTATGGAAAAATACCGACACCCTGAAACAGGGCTACGTGACCGGCATCGAACCTGGTACCAGTTACGCCTATCCGGTCACCATTGAACGTGAACAAAAACGTGTGAAGCAACTGCAACCGGGCGCGAGCACGGCATTTGATCTGACGTACACCTTGCTGCACAGCAGCGAGCAGGTTAATGACGTTGAGAAACGCATTAAGGGCATTCAGGGCGAAACGAAGATTGATGTGAGCGAGACGCCAATAGCGAAAGAGTAACTGGAATGAATGAAATCCCGATGACGTGAAGTCGCTTGTCGGAATTTTTTCAGATTTGAGAACGGATTTTATGACTTACAGGCTGCCGCGCCATGGATATTATTGACTTGCCGCTGGTCGTGAGCGGCACCCTAAAACTGAAGCAGACGGACAAATAATCACTGATTTTGCAAATTTGAAGACCTGGATCGTGTAAGAGGACGCATTCGTACGTTGTGGCAGATTACAAACAGGTCTTCATTTATCACAGCAAGGCATCAATGATGTTCAGAACAGGGTTTATAGCAGCATCGGTTTTACTTTTCTGCTGGCAGGTCCAGGCATCTCCGGGTTTTCGCCAGATGACAGTGTCAGACACCCAGGGAGAGCCTCTGAAAGTAGCGGTGTGGTACCCGGCGATTCAGAATGGAGTAAGTGAAACTGTTGGAGAAAATGTCGCTTTTGTCGGCGTTGAGATTGTCCGTAACGCCACACCCATTTCGGGAAAGCATCCACTTGTAGTGATTTCACATGGATTTAATGGAAGCTGGAAAAATCTTTCCTGGCTTGCTGCAGCATTGGCCGCTCAGGGATACATTGTGGCTGCGCCTGATCACCCCGGCACGACGACCTTTAATCATAATCCTGAAGACGCCAGAAAACTATGGCGTCGTCCTGGTGAAATATCCCGGGTAATTGATTTCGTCGGTCGATCTTCTGACTTGTTTGGCACAGTAGATGATAAGCGCATTGCGGCTATTGGGCATTCTCTTGGAGGCTGGACAGTCATGTCGCTGGCTGGAGCGCGTTTTGATCCTTCGTTGTTCCTGAATGACTGTCAGCAGCATGTCCTTCGCGGTGACTGTAAGCTGACGACCAAACTTGGAATAGATGACGTTACTGCGCATAAACTTTTGTCATCTGACAATCTTGATACAAGAATCAAAGCCGTCGTGTCACTTGATGCTGGATTAGCGCCAGGTTTTACCCCTGCTAGCCTGAGCAAAATTAACATACCCGTACTTATTCTCGCGGCCAGTAATGACAAGCTGGGTCAGTTGCCTGCTTCTGAGGAATCTGAGTATCTTGCTGATAAAATGCGCGGATCATTGCGACAATTCAGTATCATCAAGGGGGCGACTCATTTCAGTTTTATGCAGTTATGTAAACCAGGTGCAGAGAAACTTATTGACGATGAAACGCCGGGCGATGGCATTGTTTGTCAGGACGACAAGGGTGCTAGCCGATCAGAACTACATCAACTGATAACGACTAAAATCACACTTTTTCTGGATTCTGCACTGAGTTATCACGCGCCTGCTGACGAAATAGACTAGGGGAGAGGCCTGAAAGGCGCTGGAATTCACGATTGAAATTAGACTTAGTCATGAATCCGCACTCCAGCATGATATGAGTAACGGGCAAAGAAGTGTTAAGCAGTAGCTCTTTTGCCCGTTCAACCCTGAAACCATTGATCCACTGCGATACATTACACTGTTTAACTGAGTTAACGGCTGCAGAGAAATTACGGGCGGGTATGCCGGTTTTCCTTGCCAGTAGAGCAAGCGTCAAATCGGGATTCAGGTAGAGCTCTGTTTCAAGGACCTGTTTTTCGAGCATCATATATAACTCAGTCATATCTGCCGCTGGAGCTTGATCATCGATCTTGTCTGTTTTTTGCCCGATAACAGGTTCAAAGCGCTGGGATGAGTTTAAAAAGCCGAAAATAATCGTGCCGACAATGGGCAAGAGCGCAAGCTGAGTGATGAGGATGATCGAAGTGGCATGTTTTCCACCGCTGATACCAAAGTCAGTTGCAATGAGAAGGTCTGTCAGCGCGGAGAGACACAGAAAGCCGCCTGCGAAAAAAGTCAACGTATGATGCTGAGCTATTGCGCCCAGAGTATTGAGCCTTATAGGTTTTCCACTAATCACTGCTTTTCTTAGCAGGGCGAATCCATAGATGAAAAAAAGAAGACTGAGGATGAAGTCAGTAGCAGGTGCCCATACCAGCCTGATCACTAGCGATACTGTTGCGGGTACAAGCAAAATCAGTAAGTCATGTTTACGTCTTTCTCCGCTTAGCGGGACGAAACTGTGCCATGCAATGGCAGGTAAAAGCATTGCCAACACACTCTGCACATTTCTCAAAATCTCAGAATCATACTCCCAGCGGATCGTATTAATCGAAATAAGAACGATGCAGGCAGAAAGAAAACGCAGCGTGCCGTTGTTACGTTGTTTTCCGGAAAAGATTGTTGCCATCAGCAACAGCAGAGAAAGAAGTGTAATGACAGGAAAAGGCACTGAGAGCATGGGTGCAGAACCAGAGCAGCAAATTTCCTGAATGATTACACAATTGCCTGCGGGTTGTCTTGTTTGACAGGGGGCGTCAAATGCGGAGCTGGTGCTTCCATAAAGCGAGATTTCGCCATTATTTCAGCACGATCAAACTGATTAGCAGCAGACAGGATAAGAGGGGATGATTTCGTCAGTGTTAATTTAACATAAGATAGATTGTGCGCATTATCTTGTGTCGGGGCAGACAGCCAGTATCTGTCCTAATCTAGGGGTATCTGACCGGTAAAGCTAACTGGTCGAGGGATTCTGGCCCGAAGATGCGGACTGGCGTGCATTGGTGGCTTTCCGCACGCAGCAAATCTTTCTGCGCGGCTGGGGTGCCCTTGCAGACACGCCATGATGTCATAGTCTGCCGTAAAAGGTCATACGCGCGGTTTCTGACAACGCAATACCCGGCTGCGTATTGTAAGCCAGCACGGCCAGCATACGGGTGACCTCGCCTTCAGTTGGGGTCACGCGGTGCAGGGAATTACGGCCACGAAACAGCACCAGATCCCCGGCATCTATCTCCAGCGCGTCAACGGTCTGACGTTCTTCCAGCACTGCGTCGACACCGGCAAAGTTCATATCACCGGCATCGGCATCCCGCAGATCTTTCACATACTGAAACACGCCGCCCGCCAGCGGTTTCTGGACCAGTAAGGTGATAGCAAAGGAGGAGTTGTCGAAGTGCCAGCCCAGCTCCTGACCGTGAGGCGCATAGTGCAGGTTAATCGACGAAAGCTGATCGGCGTAGGGATAGAGCGCTTCCTCTCCCAGCACATCGCACAGGAAACGTTTAAACAGGTCATCGTTATAAAGCTGGCGCAGTGGCGAGTCGGCAGCGATAACATCATCCGTGATACAGCCTTTGGTGCTGAGCACATCCCGATTACGCGGATGATCCGCACTGAACGCCTCATCCGGCTTCATCAGATAGACATTGTGTTTACTACGGGTGTGATAGGCCAGATGACGCCGGGCATTGCCCTCTTCGATCATCGCCTCTAAAGCGTGTGGTTGTAAAAACTGACGCAGTACCAGCGCGCCGGAGTGGTTTAACTGCTCACGACAGCGCTGACGCCAGCCCTGGTCGGTCAGCGGATGAAGATCAAGACGAACAAGGGATTCAGACATAGCAACAGCTCTCATGATGGGCAGGTGTGATGTTACTCTACCTGTCGCCTGCCACGCTGCGTAACGATAAAAACTTAATACCCTGATAAGGAAGAGTTAATGCCTGCCCAATTGCCAAGGTTGCCCAAAATCAGCGTCATTCAGTCCTTTAAAGTGGCCGCCGAACTGGGCAGCCTGGCAAAAGCCGCCGCCCAGCTGGCTTTAACCCCGGCGGCGGTCAGTCAGCAGATTCGCCAGCTGGAAGAGCAACTTGGCAGCGCGCTGTTTCTGCGCACGCAGAGCGGCGTGATGCTGACTGAAACCGGCAAAGAGTATCTGCGCTATGTCACCGAAGCCTTTGATATTTTGCACCTGGGTCAGCAAAACATCCGCCATGCGGCCAGCGCGCCAAAACTCACGGTTTACACATTACCGGCGCTGGCGTCCAAATGGCTGTTGCCCAAACTGGCGAGCTGGCGCGACCATTGCCCGAATATCGATCTCTCGTTACACGGTACGCATTCTCAGGTCGATTTCACCGCGATGCACGCCGATTTTGTGATCTGCTTTGGTGAGGATCGTTACCCGCAGTCAGATAAGCTGAAGTTGTTTCATGATGACGTGCTGCCGGTGGCCAGCCCTGCTCTGTTACATCGTTTTACGCCGGAAACGATCTTAAGCCAGGCGCCTCTGATCCACCTCGACTGGGGCAATGAAGGCCGTTTTCTGCCTGACTGGCGAAGCTGGTTTCAGGCAAAAGGCATGGATGAACCGCTGCCGCAGCCCGCGTTCAGCTTCAATCTGACCTCGCTGGCGATTGATGCGGCTGTCGCGGGAGCTGGTGTGCTGCTGGGGCAGCGACGCCTTATTGCGGCGGAACTGGCGCGGGGCGATCTGGTGGTAGTGGATGATCTTTGCCTGCCGCTGAGCAAACCCTATTACCTTGTCTGGCCGCAACGCACGCTGAGTCAGCCTGGCAGTGAGGCGATGATCGGCTGGTTAAAAGAACTGGGCGCGCGGTGCTGATACCCAGCTGCTGTGATGGCCCGCCAGCATGTAGCCGCTGACGGGCGCAGCGGCAGATTGTTACTTAAGCATGACCTTATCCGGCTGGTCAGTTGTGATCGTCGTTACGCATTGTCTTCAACGATTACCGCCACGCGTTGTCCTGCACGCACTGCGCTGCCTGGCTGGACGCTGACCTGCTGAATTATGCCGCTGCACGGAGCCAGAAGCGGGATCTCCATCTTCATCGACTCCAGCACCACCAGGATATCGCCTTCCTGCACCCGGCTGCCCGCAGTCGCCTGCACCTGCCAGAGATTGCCGGATACCGGACTTTCAACCCCCTGCTCGCCCGGTTGCAGCGGTGCGTCACCGCCTTCATCCGCTACGTTTTCCTGACTGTCGAAATGGGCCTGGCCGCTGGCTATCCAGCGGTCACGTTCAGCATTGAATGCGCTTTGCTGATGCTCACGAAACTCGCCAATACTTTCCGCTTCACGCGTAAGGAAATCCTGATACGCCGCCAGCCTCAGCGTGCTGTGCTCAATGCGCAGCGGATAGCGACCCAGTGGAAAGTCGCGACGAATCTGCAGCAGTTCCTCAGCAGAGACCGGATAAAAACGGATCTGATCGAAAAAGCGCAGCAGCCAGGGTTTTCCGCCAAAATCGGCGACTTCGTGATATCGGTTCCACATCTGCAGCGTGCGGCCCACAAACTGATAGCCGCCCGGCCCCTCCATGCCATAAATACATAGATAAGCGCCGCCGATGCCAACTGAGTTTTCCGCCGTCCAGGTGCGGGCTGGGTTATATTTCGTCGTTACCAGCCGATGACGGGGATCCAGCGGTGTGGCAACCGGTGCGCCAAGATAAACATCGCCCAGCCCCATGACCAGATAACGGGCCTCAAACACGGTGTTCCAGACGGCCTGCTCATCTGGCAGGTCGTTTATCCGGCGAATAAACTCAAGATTACTCGGGCACCAGGGCGCGTCCGGACGCACGGTGGTCATATACTTTTCGATCGCCTTCTGACAGGCGGGATCGTCCCAGGAGAGCGGCAGATGGACTACGCGTGTGGGGACCTGAAGGTCGTCACTCATGCAGACCGTTTCCCATTCACCGCGCACCCACGCCAGCAGCACGTGTGGCGTCAGCGTCTCCGGCTGAAAGTGGATTTGCAGCGAGCGGATGCCCGGCGTGATATCAATAATGCCGTGGCGTGTTTGCGCTTCCAGCGCCTGCATTAACGCGTGAATGCGAAAACGCAGCACCAGATCCAGCTCCGGCTCGCCTGCCTCCAGCAGCAGATGCGTATCGCCTGAAAGCCGCGCGACCAGACGTTTATCCGCTTCACCGCAGGTCATTATTATCGGCGACATCAGTGGCGCAGGCTCCCAGAGAATGTCCTGTGACTGTAGCGTGGTCAGCTCAATACGCCGCCCCTCTGCCAGCCGCCGTGCCGTCGGGATATCTACCGGAACAAACTGCACTTTGTCACCGGCTTTCAGCTGGCCCAGTTGCCAGAGATCCGCTTCGATGACCGTCACCGGGCAGACAAACCCGCCGAGACTGGGACCATCGGGTCCCAGAATGACTGGCATATCACCGGTAAAGTCGACCGCGCCAATGGCATAAGGATTGTCATGAATATTCGAGGGGTGCAGTCCCGCTTCGCCGCCGCTGTCGCGTGTCCAGATCGGCTTTGGCCCAATCAGGCGCACGCCGGTTCGGCTGGAGTTAAAGTGCACTTCCCATTCTGTGGCAAAGAACGTCGCAATATAGTCCGGCGCAAAGAATTCTGGCGCACCGTGGGGACCATAAATCACACGCAGCGTGCGGATTGTGGCGAGGTCTGTGCGCAGCGCCGCGGGCAGTTGCGTTGCGGCTGTGTTCGTAGCCCGCGGCGCGAGATGCAGCACGTCACCGCTGCGCAGCGCACGACCAGCGTGTCCGCCAAACTGACCGAGCGTAAAGGTACTTTTACTGCCTAAATAGTCCGGCACCTGAATACCACCGCTCAGGCAGAGATAACTTCTGACGCCTGCACCACGCATCACGCCCAGCTTCAGTGTGGCGCCCGCCGGGATAGTAAATACGGCGTCCATTACCTGTTCAGCGCCGTCGAGCGTGACACTGAGCGGTGCACCGCAGACCACCGCCTGAATCTCCGTGTTAAATTTCAGGGTGGGTCCATTCAGGGTGATTTCCAGCGCGGCGTCACCCTCCTCATTGCCCAGCAGACGGTTGCCCAGACGCAGTGCGCGAGCGTCCATCGGCCCCGACGGCGGCACGCCCACCGCCCAGTATCCCAGTCGTCCGGGATAATCCTGCACGCTGGTCTGGGTGCCGGCACTCAATACCTCAACCGTTGCAGCCTGATAGCCGAGCTGCTCCAGGCAGCGTGTCCAGGGTTCGCCAGCGGTAAAAGGCGCAAAGGCTAAGATCTGCAACAGATAGAGGCGGTTGGTTTCAACGCCATAGAGGCGGGTTTCCGTCAGTGCCTGTGCCAGTGCGGCGATAGCTTTTTCGCGTGTGGGATGCCAGGCAATCACTTTGGCCAGCATTGGATCAAAAAATGGCGCGACTTCGCATCCGGCCTCCACCCAGCGGTCGATGCGCAGGTTTTTACCGTCGGCCGCCGGGAAATGGACTTCAGTTAACAGTCCGGGTGACGGCTGGAACTGCCGTCCCGGATCTTCCGCGTAGATGCGCGCCTGCACGGCATGGCCCTGTGGATTCAGCGTGGTGGCTAATACGCTTAGCGGCGGAAGATTGCCTGCCGCCAGCTCAATCATCCACTGCACCAGATCCACGCCCCACACCTGCTCTGTCACACCATGTTCAACCTGCAGGCGGGTATTCACTTCAAGGAAATAGAACTGCTGTGATGCGCTGTCGTAAACAAATTCAACCGTTCCGGCGCTGCGATAGTTCACCGCTTTTCCCAGCGCGATAGCCGCCGCGCATAAAGCCTCCGCCATACCAGCTGGCAGATTCGGCGCAGGCGTCTCTTCGATCACTTTCTGATTACGTCGCTGAATCGAGCAGTCGCGCACGCCCAGCGCGATAACCTCGCCCTTTCCGTCACCAAAAATCTGCACTTCGAGATGACGGGCACGTTCGATATATTTTTCGAGAAACACCCCGGCGTCGCTGAAGTTGTTCTGGCCGAGTCGCTGTACGGTTTCAAACGCGTCGGACAGTTCATTTGCATCACCACAGACGCGCATCCCAATACCACCACCGCCCGCCGTGCTTTTCAGCATGACCGGATAGCCGACACGCTCTGCGGCGCGGCAGGCTTCGCTGACATCCGCCAGCAGCTCACTGCCCTCCAGCAATGGCACTTCTTCGGCCTTCGCCAGCGCGCGGGCCGTATGTTTCAGGCCAAAGGTCCTTAACTGCTGCGGCGTGGGACCGACAAAAATCAGTCCCGCAGCCTCGCACGCTTCCGCAAAGGCGGCATTTTCCGAAAGAAAACCGTAGCCGGGATGGATCGCTTTCGCCCCGCTCTGCAGCGCGGCGGCGATGATTTTTTCCGTTACCAGATAAGTTTGTGCGGCCGGGCCTTCGCCCAGGCTCAGCGCGTCATCCGCCTCGCGGATATGTAAACTGCTCAGATCGGCTTCGGAGTAAACGGCGACCCCTTTCACCTGCATGGCACGCAGCGTGCGCAGGATGCGACAGGCGATAGCACCGCGATTAGCAATCAGTAAGGTATCAAACATAAGCGAACTCTCAGGGATGCGGGTCGTCCCGCAAAATTCGATATTCCCTGGGGCCGTCCCCGGGGCTGACCGGCACTTAAGCGGCGTGCGTCGGCGGAATGTTCAGAAGGTCAGTGCGCAAGGCCATATCAGTTCCACACCAGCACTTCGGCGGGTGTCGGATTCCAGCCATTACAGGGGTTATTCAGCTGCGGACAGTTGGAGATCAGCACCATTACGTTGCATTCAGCCACCAGGTCGACATATTTGCCAGGCGCAGATAAGCCGTCTTCAAAGGTCAGACCGCCTTCAGGCGTGACCGGAACATTCATGAAAAAGTTAATGTTGGCGCCGATATCCCGCTTGTGAAGACGGCCATCATGCAGGCAGGCGCAGAGAAAGTTATCCCTGCAGCTGTGCATGTAGCGCTTATCCTGGGCATAACGCACGGTGTTGCTCTCCTGCGAGCAGGCTCCGCCCAGGGTATCGTGACGACCGCAGGTGTCGGCGACGATCGTCAGCAGCGGATTGCCGAGATTCGAATAGAGCACGCTGCCGGTGGTCAGATAGACGTTTCCCTGACGACGCAGCGTACGCTGAGGATCGTAGCGTTCCCGCGGGTTATCGCTGTTGTAAAACAGGGTATCAATTGCCTGATTCCCTTCGAGGTCGAGCAGGCGCAGCGTCTGTCCTTTTTTGACTTCGAACAGCCACGGCTCGCCTGCCGGGATTACGTGGCGATAGACAGCATCTTCAGGACGACGATCAGAGTTAATAAGGGTCATCGCAGCCTCCTCACAGGGCAAAAAGTTGGGTGTTCTGAAGCGCACGCTGGTTTTCACCGCGATTCGCAATCGCATCGCTTACAACCTGCATATCGTCAGCCTGATACCAGCTCAACTGGACCGGACGCGGGAGATAGTCAGTGGCGGGATCCTGCGGATGTGGCAGCGCGGTCAGCACCATCAGCACGTCCATGGGCGCGTAAAGCTCAACGAAATCACCCGCCTGGCTATTGCCTGTGCTGAACCCGAAGCGGCCCTGGTCATCAACCGTGACCTTGCTGAAAAAGTTAACGACCATCAGCAGATCTTCCAGACCCAGATCCCATTTGCCCATCTCAACCAGCAGATTATCTACGCCGTTGCGATAGAAACCGTTGCGCAGCTCCTGATAGCGCCCGGCACCGTATTTTTCCTGTGTTTCCGCCGCGTTGAGTACGCCGCCGAACGGATCGTGCCAGCCGCAGCTATCCGCAACGATCCCGGCCATCACGCGCCCCATATCGGAGTAGAAGCAGTAGCCGGTCGTCAGTCGGGCGGTGTGCTGGCCTTTCAGGGTGTCCGGCAGATTCAGCCGTTCACTTTTCTCGTGCGGATTGAGCATCATCATGCTGACGTTCGCACCGCCCTCAATGTCGGTCAGGCGCAGGATCTGCCCTTTACGCAGAATCAGCGAGGTATGCGCGCCACCGGGCAGCGGCTCTTCGCGCACGCTCGGGGCTGAATGAAAAAGATCTGTCATTGAGCGGTCTCCTTTAAAGGGTAAATGTTGTTTCTGCTGCCGGTCGTCAGCTGCGACAGCCGCGTTTCATTAAGCGGGATGTCGTAAGTGATACGCGCACCCCACGCATTGGGGGCCTGCGGGTCGATGCGCACTTTGTCAAACACCAGCAGCCGGGTTCCCAGATTGAAGCCTTCGGCAAGGTCATGCGTGACCATAAACACCGTCATCCGGGTTTCGCTCCACAGCTGGAGCAGCAGCGCATGCATATCTTTGCGGATGCCGGGATCCAGCGCGCCAAACGGCTCATCCAGCAGCAGCACGCGTGGTTGCATCACAAACGCCTGCGCAATGGCCAGCCGCTGCTGCATTCCGCCGGAAAGCTGCGCCGGATATTTATCCAGCGAATGGCCCAGCCCGACTTTCTCCAGCATCTGTTTTGCCTGCTCACGGGCCTGGCGTTTCCGGGCGCCAGACAGCCGCCCGATAAAGGGTGACGCCGGAAGTTCGAGGCCAATGGTGACGTTATCCAGCACGTTGAGATGAGGGAAAACCGAGTAGCGTTGAAACACCACGCCACGGCTGCGATCCGGCTCTCCGGGCAGCTGCTCGCCATCCAGCGTGATCGTTCCCCGCGTTGGCTTCTCATGACCGAGCAGCAGGCGTAAAAACGTCGACTTACCGCAGCCGGACGCACCCACCAGCGAGCAGAACTCGCCCTCTTTCACCTGCAGATTGATGCGCTCCAGCACCACGTGGTCGCCATACTCCTGCCAGATATTTTTGATATCGATAAAACTCATTCCCGGCCTCCTTCCGCCCAGGGGAAAAAGGTTTTGTGCAGCTGACGCAGCGCGAGGTCCATCAGCCACGCCAGCAGCGTGATCCAGATGACATAAGGAATGATCACATCCATCGCCATATAGCGGCGGACGAGGAAGATGCGATAACCCAGCCCGGCAGTCGCGGAAATGGCTTCGGCGGAGATCAGAAAGAGCCATGCCGATCCCAGCAGCAGACGCAGCGACGTAATCAGCCGGGATAACAGCTGCGGCAGCACGACCCGCAGCACCACCGTCCAGCTGTTCGCCCCCAGGGTTTGTGCTTTGATAAACAGCTCTGCGGGGATTTCCCGCGCCCGATGTTCCAAATCGCGTGCCAGCATCGGTGTGATGCCGATGACGATCAGCATCACTTTTGACAGCTCATCCAGCCCGAAGACGATAAACAGCATTGGCAGCAGCGCCAGCGGCGGGATCATCGACACCACGGTCATGAAGGGTGACAGCGCCGCGCGGGTCATCGGAAAGACGCCCGCAGCAATGCCGATGCACAAGCCAATTACCGAAGAGAGCGCCAGGCCAGTCAGCAGACGAGTTAAGCTAATCCACGTATCCGCCCACAGCAGATACTCCCCGCTGCGCTTGTCCGGCGTGAACGCCATCCGGTCGATGGCCGCGATCATCTGCGACAGGCCGGGCAGCAGTTTGTCGTGGGGATTGGCTTCCAGACGCACTGCCGAACTGATAAACCACGCGGCGATAAGCAACACAAACGGTAACAGCATCAGCGTCAGGCGCATTCCCTGCCGGGGATAGCGGTTGATGTGGCGCATAGCAATAACTCCTGAGTACGGTGATTACAGCTTGCCCGCAGCGGCCAGCTTCAGATAGCTGTCGTCAAAGCGCAGTTTGATGTTTGCGGTATCACCGACGGTGACGTTGCCAGGGAAGCTCATACCAATGAAGTCAGCGCTTTGCGCGCCCTCGCCCAGCAACCCTTTATCAAAGGAAAACGCAGCGACACGCTGCATGGTTTTTGCCAGATCGGGGGAAGAGACAAAGGTCTGGGTTTCGGCAGGAGTCCAGAACAGGTGGGTCGTTTTCAGCTGCGCTTTGTAACCAGCGAGGTCCGTACCGGAATCGGCCGCCATTGCGCTCAGCGCCTGGGTGTCTCCGGCTTGCATCTTCACCATCATTTCAAACCAGGCACCGGTCAGCGCCTTGCCAAGTGCGGGGTTATCTTTCAGGGTGTCGGTATTCACCACCATCATGTCAATCAGCTCACCCGGCACGGCCGATGAGCTGAACACTTCTGTCGTCTGCGGGGTCTTTTTGATGACCGAAAGCTGCGGGTTCCAGGCCACAGCCGCTTTTACGTGGCTGGTGCCGAACGCTGAGACAATATCGGCATCGGAGGTATTTACGACTTTAACGTCTTTTTCCTGCAGCCCGGCTTTCTCCAGCCCGCGGACCAGAAGATAGTGCGACACCGACAGCGCAGGCAGATAGACCGACATCCCTTTCAGATCGCTGAGCTTTTTATTTTCACCTTTCAGGACTACGCCGTCGTTACCATCAGAATAGCTACCCGTTATCAGCGCCGTGGAGTCAACACCACCTGCCGCAGGAATCGTCAGGGCATCCATATTGGTCATAGTGCAGCCGTCGAACTGTCCTGCGGTGTACTGGTTGATCGACTCGATGTAGTCATTGAGCTGAGTGATATGAATTTTGATGCCATATTTGCTGGCCCATTTATCAATGATCTTCTCATTGCTGATGGTGCCCCAGGGCATCCAGCCCGCGTAAATGGTCCAGCAGATGTTGAACTCTTTTTTGACGGCGGCGAAAGACGGCGCGCTGACCAGCAGCGTCAGAGACAGAATTAGCGTCACGAGGGGAGATTTCTTCATGGTTGACCTCTGGTTGGCACAAAAAAACGGGAGCAGCGCAGGACACCAGATGGTGCCGCTGTCTCCCGGGCTTTTGTCCCGCCGTGTAACCTCGCAGAGGTCGCCAGCTCTCGTACCAGACATTCACCTGCGTGAACCGGAACCCTAGCCAGCTATTTGCTATCAATGTGTCATACGCTGCTTACTGCTAAGACTTGAGCAAATGGCGTGCCAGAAATTAAAGTAAGTCATATCAGTAAGGTAGACGAGTTTTGGTACAGGAAGCACCGGGATGGTGAACCAGCAACGGGCATTGCACATAATCAGTGCTGTGGTGGGGAAGCTATGAGGGCGGCTGACGCTCTGTAGAATGTAAACGTAGAGTAAGAATTCAGGATAGACCTGGACAAGCAAAAGAATCCTTATCAGATCCTTTTGCTTGTGAGCATCTTAGCTGTTTATATGAATTTGAATCAGGCATATGGCGAATTTAGTCACTGTCAATTATTTGATTTCGCCGGTATCCCATTTCAACTGTCTCAAGAGATTTAAGCATATAGGGAGTGAAATCGACTTCCTTACCATCGACGAGGTTGATCATTGAGCCTGAAGCACAAAATGCAGCTTCGTCACGTATCAGGCAGAATGACAGACTTTTCTTTACCCCGTTTTGTTTTTCCTGCTTGGGGATATTGCTGTCGATAACCGCATAACCGCGAGCATTGACTGACTGGATATTATAGAGTTCTACAGGTTGCAACTCGCTCAAGTTTTTAATATCATAAACGTTCAGAGAAAGCTGGCTACTTTCTTTACTTAATGTGTAATTTTTCTTTTTCCATAATCCTTTATTTGTATCAAAGTACACTTTTTCAGGTAATACTCTTCCCGGCCCGTACCCATTATGCAGGACATCGGCAGAATACAGGCAAAACCAAGTATTAAATGGAGGTCGTTTTATTTTTAATGTTGCGTATTCCGGAGGGTGGAAATTTTTAAATGAAATGTTATCGCATGAACTATTTCCGCTGTTACTGGATATAACTTTGTAATAATTAACAAACCTGTCTTTGTTGAAAGCAGAGGGGATATGTATCTCTGAAGTAATAGAGCCCACAGATTTTTGTGCTAACAATGCCAGAGTTAGAAAAATTAAAAACCTTTCCATTACCCTCTCCTTAACTGATCTGATTCGGGTTTTTCGTTGACCGGGTTGTTATGGCTGTCCGGGAATTTCTGCTCAGTGAGAACAGCTATTGCACTGCCGTAGACGCAGCAGCGGGTATTATAACCGTTCAGCTCCCGATATTGATCGTTGTTTATCAGGCCCGGCAGGTTAACGGTGGCGCTGGCCTGCCAGACTGCCGGGCTGCGGTAGTCAATATTTCTAACATATTATTTCATCCGCTTTTCTGGCAATCCCATTTCAACTGTCTCAAGAGATTTGAGCATATAGAGAGTGAAATCAATCTCTTTGCCGTCGACGACATTAATCATTGAGCCAAAACCACAAAAAGCAGAATAGCTATGGTTTTGTATCAGGCAGAATGATAGCCTTTTCTTCACTCCTTTCTGCTTTTCCTCCAAGGGAATATTGCTGTCGATAACCGCATAGCCACGGGCATTGACTGACTGAATATTAAACAGCTTCAGAGGCTGTAACTCGCTCAGGCTTTTGATGCCATAAACATCCAGAGAACGCTGGGTTTCTTTTCTGTTTCGGTTATATTTTTTCTTTTTCCACCGATCCATTTTTTTATCAAGGTAGACCTTTTCAGCAAGCGATCTGTTTGGGCCATATCCGTCATTGATGACATCAACAGGAAACAGGCAAAGCCAGGATGCTGATGGCGGGTATTTATTATGCTCTATTGGGTGGAATAGTTTTAATGAAACAATTTCGCAGCTAGCTGTATTCGCCAGGTAGTTACCTCTGTGTAATGATAGCTGGTCGAAAGACAACTCACTGAATCTGTCTGGAATAGTTATTTCAGGCGTTATTTTTCCGGATGTAAAACACGGGATTGCCATCAGCAATAATAATTTCTTCATCAGCCTCTCCTTAGCTGGTCTGATTCGGGTTTTTCGTTGACAGGGTTGTTATGGCTGTCCGGGAATTTCTGCTCGGTGAAGACAGCTATTGCACTACCGTAAACACAGCAGCGGGTCTCAAAACCATTCAGCCCCTGATAATCAGTGTTGCTGACCTGGTTTGGCAGGTTAACGGCGGCGCTGGCCCGCCAGAAGGCCGGGCTGCGGTAGTAAATCTTTATCCCGCTCCGCCGGGGAGTGACGCTGCACCGCTCCAGCACATGTTCGGCATCCGCGTAGGGGGCCATATCCCTTGCTACCCAGTAAAATCCGGCGCTGCTGGCCGCCTCATGGAGGTCGCTGCTGACGTTATTCCTCCAGCGGATAATATTTTCCGGGACGTGGTTTTCGGTATCAGACAGATGATTGTCGGAGTAGCGAATAGGCCGGTATGAATACAGGCGTCGGTATTCATTTATCAGGATGTTTTTAATATTTTCAGGGCAGGTCCGTCCCCGGAAGCTGAAATAATCAAAGTAGTTCACCGGGCTGGTAAGCTGTAACAGGCCGCGCCCGTACCACGGGTAGTACCAGATGTTGTAGCGCCGGATGACCTGACGCGTGCGCGGGTCTGTTTCCGTATAGCGGTACCCTTCCTCCATCGATCCCAGCCAGCCCGTTTCCTGAATGCCGTTCCCCAGGAAGCAGGCGATGCGCAGCGGGGTGGTTATCAGGTATTTCTGCATCGTCCTGTTTATGTGCGTACGGATAGTGTCCGGGATGCTGCCAGCAGCATCCCGGTAATTTATGGCCTCCCAGCGGTAATCATTCCGCCCGGCCGCTCTTAATACGTTCTGTGGAACAAGCTGCTTCAGCTCTGATTTGCTCAGCCAGCAGCATTTGCGAAAGTGGGTAATGAAGGCCACTGGATGGAAATGCCACAGCCTGCCGGTGCCGTGTTCACCGGTCTCGAAGCACAGCGCTGAGGCATGACTTTTCAGCCGTTCATAGTCTTCTTCAGACATGGCAGGAACATCGTCAGAGCCGGTTCTGAGCCAGGCATAGCGCTGGTCAAAGGTGGCAGCATTCCACTCCAACGGAAAATGGCAGACCAGACGGCTGCTCAGGTCGCCGAAATGCCCGCTGTCCTGCAATCCAGCGATAAGGGGAGAATTACACTGACTGTTGTTGTCCGTGTCATCGTCCACCATCCGCCACCCTGTCCAGTGCGGGAAGTCGGCATCGCTGAATTTTTTGATGTCAGGGGAAGCCAGATTGACCATGCCCGTTCCACC
>NZ_CP082295.1 GCF_019880205.1 Pantoea alfalfae | reverse complement strand
CCTGAATGCCGTTTCCCAGGAAGCAGGCGATGCGCAGCGGGGTGGTTATCAGGTATTTCTGCATCGTCCTGTTTATGTGCGTACGGATAGTGTCCGGGATGCTACCATCAGCATCCCGGTAACTTATGGCCTCCCAGCGGTAATCATTCCGCCCGGCCGCTCTTAATGCGTTCCGTGGAACAAGCTGCTTCAGCTCTGATTTGCTCAGCCAGCAGCATTTGCGAAAGTGGGTAATGAAGGCCACTGGATGGAAATGCCACAGCCTGCCGGTGCCGTGTTCACCGGTCTCGAAGCACAGCGCTGAGGCATGACTTTTCAGCCGTTCATAGTCTTCTTCAGACATGGCAGGAACATCGTCAGAGCCGGTTCTGAGCCAGGCATAGCGCTGGTCAAAGGTGGCAGCATTCCACTCCAACGGAAAATGGCAGACCAGACGGCTGCTCAGGTCGCCGAAATGCCCGCTGTCCTGCAATCCAGCGATAAGGGGAGAATTACACTGACTGTTGTTGTCCGTGTCATCGTCCACCATCCGCCACCCTGTCCAGTGCGGGAAGTCGGCATCGCTGAATTTTTTGATGTCAGGGGAAGCCAGATTGACCATGCCCGTTCCACCGGGGAACCTGACGGTACGCCATAACGGGGCATCAGCAGGCGTCAGGGTTTCATGTTCAGTGCTGATGACCCGCCCGAAACGGAGCAATTCGAGCCCGGCAGACGGATTCTGCGGGTACAGACGGCACGCTGTCCGGTACAGATTGTATTCATATTTAAGATATGTTTCGGCAATGGAATTGTCTGCCGGACTGGCATCTGCATTCACCAGCGGCTCCCCCACTGTGTCGAAACGTGCCGCCGTGGTGGTGTTCTGCCTGCGGGTTACCATCGTGCAGTCGCCTTTTTCGAAGGTCATGCTGACGAATAACGGTTCCGTGGTGGTATGAACTGAATTCAGGCGGTCCGTGTCCGGTGAGGCAGCGTCAGTCACCGATTCATAAAAGTGTGTACCGGGCGGCAGATAAAAATGGATATCGCCGTAAAGGGTGTCGGTTCTGCCGTCACGGGTGATATCGAGTTCAGGAGTGATGCGTCCGGTCAGCTTCAGCATGTTCTCGTTGTCACAGAACACCTCAAAGTGAAAGGCATTGGTTTCGCTGACCATACCACTTTGCCCGATACGGTCCTTGCGCCAGACTTTTGCTCCGGCTCTGATTGCCGGGTCCAGCCGGTCCATGAGATGCATGTACAGGGAGTAGTACACGACACGACAGTTTTCACCGATATCGGTCTGATGCTTTAGCAGGACATAACCGTCATCGGTTCTGCCATCATAATGCAGCGGAAAAGTATCACGTTTGTGTGTGGAAGATGGAGAACGAAAAGAAACAACTTCCCCATCCGCAATCGCGCGGACAAACTCAACGCGGTCATAGCCTTCCTCAGTGCGGTCGGTGTGGAGGACGTGCACGCCCCCGTGCCATGATGCGTGCCGGTTGAGCGGGAAATTCCGGTTGATATCCACGGGCATCATTCGGCTGACCCATGATACGTCACTTTCTCCGGCATTCCGCGGGCGAACAAATGGTGGGCTGATTATCATGCAGTTGACTTCCTGTCAGGTCTGAAATCCAAGAGGTCGCAGATTAACGCATTTTTAATTATACAAACGTTGATGACAGACAGGGAAAGCGGCAAATCATCATGATTCGCTCAGGATTTTATTGACCGTGGAGTAGAAAATGTCGAGCTGACGTGAGTCTTATCTGTAACAATTTGGTTTATCCTCGTCCTGCTTTCCCAAAATAATGCCCCAGACCGTGACGCGCATCACTTATCGCTATATAATCCAATGCATAACGATTTTCGAGGATAGTTAATGAAGCGCTTCTGGCAGGTATGCACACTCGGTTTACTGATATTTCTTCCGCTCTCTTCCCACGCCTCACGCCAGATCACCGACCAGATTGGCCGCCAGGTTACGATTCCTGACCACGTTGACCGCGTTGTTGTGCTTCAGCATCAGACGCTGAACCTGCTGGTGCAGATGAACGCCACCGATAAAATCGTCGGGGTGATGGCGAACTGGAAGCAGCAACTCGGCGACGGCTATGCCCGACTGGCCCCTGAGCTGAACCCTATGGCTACGCTTGGCGATCTGACGCACGTTGATCCGGAGAAGCTGGTGGCGCTGCATCCGCAGGTGGTGTTTGTCACCAACTATGCCCCGCATGAGATGATCGACAGTATTACCGCGCTGGGGATCCCTGTCGTGGCTATCTCGCTGCGTCATGGCCTGCCGGGTGAACAGGACAAAATGAATCCGACCCTCACTGATGAGGAAATGGCCTATGACAAAGGTCTGCGCGACGGCATTACGCTGATTGGCGAGATCGTCAATAAACCCGCTGAAGCGAAAGCGCTGATTGAGGCTACCGATCAGGGGCGCAAAATCGTCAGCGACCGGCTGAAAGATATTCCGGCGGAAAAACGTATTCGCGCCTATATGGCAAATCCGGAACTGACTACTTATGGTTCCGGGAAATATACCGGTCTGATGATGCAGCATGCGGGAGCGGTTAACGTTGCTGCGGCGACCGTGAAAGGATTTAAAACTGTGTCGATGGAGCAGGTGATCGCCTGGGATCCGCAGGTGATTTTTGTCCAGGATCGCTATCCTTCTGTCATCAATGAGATCAACAGTTCGCCGCAATGGCAGGCCATTGATGCAGTAAAAAATCATCGCGTTTATCTGATGCCTGACTACGCAAAAGCCTGGGGCTATCCGATGCCGGAAGCGATGGGGATTGGCGAGCTGTGGATGGCAAAAAAACTCTATCCGCAGAAGTTTCAGGATGTCGACATGAGCACGCTGGCTAACCGCTGGTATCAGCATTTTTATCGCACCACTTATCAGGGGCCAGAGTGATGCAGATACTGGCGGCGGGCAGCCTGAAAGGCGTCTGGCCAGCACTAATGGCGTACTTTCCGGCGCCGGTTGACACCCGTTTTGGTCCCGCCGGCCTGCTTCGCGAAAGGATTGAGGCCGGTGAGTCGTGCGACCTCTTTGCTTCAGCCAGTGAGGATCATCCGCAGACGCTGCTGGCTGCCGGACGCGCGCTGGCAGTCATGCCGTTTACCAGCAACCGGCTCTGCATTACGGTGCGCAGCGAATGTCTTCTGCCTGGAGACGACTGGTTCACATTGCTCACCCGTGACTCGCTGCGAATCGCCACGTCCACACCTGGTACCGACCCGTCGGGTGACTATACGCAGGTTCTTTTCTCCCGGATGGGTAATGCCGGTGAAGCGGTGCGCCAGCGCGCCCTCCCACTTGCTGGCGGGCGTGACTCACCAGTAATTCCCACAGGAAGGCTGGCAGCAGAGTGGATTATTCAGGCGGATATGGCGGATCTGTTTATCGGCTATGCCAGCTATCGGACAGCCCTGAGTCGGGCTGCGGGGTTGACGGTTTTGGATATTCCGGCGGCTGTTAATCCTGTTGCACGCTATGCCTGTGCGGTCATCACGCCAGAGGCGCAAAGGCTGGCGACGTTCTTAGGTTCAGAGCAGGCAAAAGGGGTATTACGGGATGCGGGATTTGGTTGTGAATAAAAAGCGTTCTTGCTATGACTTTGCGCCCCGTCAGCCTGACGCTTCGGGGGCGAAAAATCGAATCAGAGCTTAGCGAAATCCACCTTAAGCTTATGACTGATGTGTTCCGCCTGTTCGGTGGCTTTGTCGCCCTCACCTGTCAGAGTAAAAGCGATGGCGAAGGCGAAATCAAACGCCGCGCCCAGATCCTGTCCGCTCAGCAGATTGCCATCTTTCACAACCGATGCATTAACATAAACGCCATCGGTCACACCCTCTGAAGAGGTGCCGGAACTGACATAACGCCGTCCCTTTAAAAGCGCGTGAGGTGCCAGCACTCTGGCCGCTGCGGAACAGATTGGGCAGACCAGACGACCCGCTTCATCATGCCGGCGAATAAAATCGATCACCGCAGCATTCGCTGACAGATTTTTGCTGCCGTCCGGGCCGCCTGGCACAATCACCGCATCAAACAGCCGCTCGCAATTCTCCTCCAGCAGCTCATCAGCCACGACCTTCACCTGATGGTAGCTGGTCACTTCCCGGTAAGGCTGACAAGCCACAGTGGTCACGCGAACGCCAAGCCGTGAAAGAATATCGAGCGTGATAATGGCTTCAGCTTCTTCAAAACCGGGCGCGAGCAGCAGGGCAACGTTCTTATCCATGAAAAATCCTTTTACATTGTGGGTGTGGATGGAGCAAAGAATGTTCATCCTGGTCTGTGCAGGCACACCGTTTACTGATCCGAATCAAATCCGGGCGGGGTTTAGTTCAGGGCTAAAAAGCGGCAGCGGAAACACGGCCGTCATGAGTTATGTCAAAAGCCGCCACCTAAAACTCTTCAGGTTCTCCCGGCAGCGGCTCGGTCAGTTCCTGTCCTTTCACACCGGCATACGTGATCACCAGTTCAGCGGGTTCATCCAGAGTGTAACCACGATGCGCGCTGTTAACCGTTTCATTCAGAGCTTCACCTGCTGTGAACGTGCGCTGTTCGCCGCTCTCTTTATCCTCAACAATCAGGGTGCCGGAAAGAATAAACGCCGCATTCGGCATCGGGTGGGTGTGCCAGGGCAATGACGTATGGGCAGGCAGTGACAGTCGCATCACTGTCAGTTCAGGTTCGCCGGTGGGATAAGCATTAATCACCTCACCGTTCCAGGCCTGGCCGCTGCGCATCACTTCGACTGCGTTAATCTTGTTATCCTGCTTTGACATGGTTAATCCCTGTTGTTAATTAATAGAATGCCAGTAGTGACTGAGCAGTAAGCGTAGAAGAAAATGGCGCTGAGGGTTTCATACGTGATGAACCAGTAAACGATCAGTCCGCCAGTGCAAAAAAATAGCGGGAATGATTGGGCCAGCAGAGTGGGTGGTTAATTAATGTTCGAAATTTGCTTTGCGGTTATAAGATATATTCCGCCGTCAGTACGCAACCTGTGCGTTCTGTATTATCTTTGAAGCCATCTACTATCTGAGGGATTTCTGATAATGAAAGGTTTGTTTACGGCATTACTCGCCAGTTCTGTTTTATTATTATCCGCCTGCTCTAAAGACGACGATAACAAAGTTAAAGTCGCGATTAATACCGGGCCGGATGAAGCAATCTGGCAGGTCGTACAGCAGGTTGCCAAAGATAAATACAAGCTTGATGTCGAAGTCCTTAACTTCAATGATTATGTGCTGCCAAACGAAGCACTGAATAACAAAGAGGTTGATGCCAACGCCTTCCAGAGCCTCCCTTATCTTGAAGACCAGTCGAAAGAGCGCGGCTATAAATTTGCGGTGGTAGGTAAGACTTTCGTGTTCCCGATTGCGGCCTATTCACACAAAATCAAAAACATCAGTGAACTGCCGAATGGCGCTACTGTGACGATCTCTAACGAGGCGACGACACTGGGACGCAGCCTGCTGTTACTTCAGGCGCAGGGTCTGATTAAACTGAAAGACGGTGTGGGTTATTTACCGACCTCGCTGGATATCATCGAAAATCCAAAAAATCTGAAGCTTGTTGAAGTGGACACGCCACAGCTGACCCGCACGTTAGATGATCCGAACGTCTCTTTATCCATCATCAATACCAACTTCTCGGCTCAGGCTGGATTATCAGCGCACCGCGATGGTTTATTTATGGAAAGTGCTTCGTCGCCTTACGTCAATGCACTGGTATCACGTGAAGATAATAAAGACAGCGACAAAATTCAGAAGCTGAAGTCTGCGCTGCAGTCACCGGAAGTCGCGGCGAAAGCGGAAGAAGTCTATAAAGGTGATGCTATTAAAGGCTGGTAAATCGCCCTTAATCGACCCTGAACGATCAAAAAAGGCCGCACTCTGATGCGGCCTTTTTTATATCTGCCCTTTAATCTGCACGTCTGTCGGCACGGTTGCGTACAGGCGACCGTCAGGAAAGCCAGAGGTGAAGTTACGCAGCTGCACCTTTAGGCTGAGCAGAGAGATGCCCTGCCCACAGACTCGCCACCCATTTCACCCCTTTTGAGGTGAAGCGCGCCTGAGAAAAAGCGTGCTGGTTTTCACCGGTGCCGGTATGCAGCGTAAAGTAGCCCGCCTGCATATGGTAGTGTTGCGGCGTCAGGGTTCCTTTGGCGCGGTACATGATGTTGCGCTCCAGCAGGAACTGGCGGAATTCTGGTTCTTTCACTTTCAGCATCTTGCAGAGCTGACGAAAGCCCAGCGAGTCGTCAACTTCCACGAAGCTATCAAAGAACGCCGCCTTGGGAGCCGAAAGGGCCAGTTGCTGCTCAGCTGCCTGACGCTGTTCAAACTGCTCAGCCCATGCGCGAGCCGCTTCAGCCGGGTTAGTGAAGTCAGGCAGATGCGTGGTTTTTTCACGATCCTGCCAGCGGTCCAGCACTTCAGCCGTAAAGCCCGGGGAAAGACGTGCTACAGCCAGCAGAGAGTCACGCTTGCTGAGACGATACTCCTGGCGCACTTCTCCATCCCGCTCATAGTCATTTACTTTGAGTGGCTGAGAAAGACGCTGAGCCGTTTCCAGACTTTTGATTAACCGCTTCACTTCTCCGTGTGTAATGCCGGTCATCTGAGCCAGTTCACGGCTGCTCATTGTGACCGATTGTTCCAGAGATTTGAGGCTTTCAGTCGAAATCATCATGGGTTCACCCCTCGCTAACGCTACCAATACCCGGCGGGCAGTCCATTTATTATACAAACACCTGTTCAAATATCCAGTATTTTATTTAAGCAATAACGTAAATGGAACCGGTTACGCAAATATGGGAGCAGAAAGCGTTTTCCGGTCTGGGAGACGTGTTCAGGACGAGCTATCGATGGCAGGCGTACTTTTTTTCATGCGGCCAGTAAGGCTAATGATGTCATCTGTTATTTACATATAATCACAATGATGGACACAGACTCTTTACATTGCAGTATAGTGAAGGCTCTCAGCAGGTTACTGACCTGCGATGCTCACTATTTTGATTCGGTGTGCTGAGGCTCAGTCTGGCCCGTTACCACTGAATGTTATCTATTACTGGAGTAAGTCATGCAGCCGTTGAAAGTCGCCTTTATCAAAGCTAACTGGCACAGCGAAATTGTTTCTCAGGTTCTGACCGGGTTTGAACAGGAACTGGAAAGTCGCGGAGCCTCATACGAGATTAAAACATGGGATGTTCCTGGCGCTTTTGAAATGCCGCTGCTGGCGCAACGTCTGGCACAGACCGGCAATTACGATGCGATTGTCTGTGCGGCACTGGTGGTGGATGGCGGCATCTATCGCCATGATTTCGTCGCTCAGGCGGTCGTGAGTGGTCTGATGCAGGCGCAGCTGACGACTAACGTGCCCGTCTTCTCCGTGTCACTCACACCACATAATTTCCAGCCATCGGCCGAGTTCATCGATTTCTATACCCAGCACTTTGTTAAAAAAGGTCAGGAAGCGGCACGCGCTGTCTGTCAGATCCACGCGCTCGACCTCTGATTAACCTGTCATGGATGCGGATAACGCATCTGCCCGCGCCGTTGAGGAGAGAAAGTTGAAAAATTCACGCCCGCCCTTACCGCCATTTACACGGCCTGAACAGGCAATGGAAAAAGTACGGCTCGCTGAAGATGGCTGGAACAGTCGCGATGCTGAACGTGTGGCGCTGGCCTATTCCGCAGATAGCCGGTGGCGTAATCGCGATACCTTTCTGACCGGCCGGGCAGAGATTGTCGCGTTCCTGCAGCAAAAATGGCAGCGGGAGCACCAGTATCGGCTGATTAAAGAGCTGTGGAGTTTTGACCAGAACCGGATTGCGGTGCGCTTTGCCTATGAATGGCACGACGAGCAGCTACAGTGGTATCGCTCTTATGGTAACGAGAACTGGGCGTTTGATGAGCAGGGTTTGATGACGCAGCGTTTTGCCAGCATTAACGATCTGAAAATCAGCGAAGAACAGCGGCTGTTTCACTGGCCACAGGGGCGTCGCCCGGATGACCATCCTTCGCTAAGCGAGCTCGGTTTATAACAGCCGTTTCCAGCGGAGAGCGCTGCTCTCCGCCGTTAATAACTCAGCCCTGCTCGCCCTTGTTCTCGACAAAGGTCGCTTTATTGCGGGTGACCGTATAGGCCACTTTTTTGACATCTTCAGGTGACGTGGTCACTTCAACTGGCGCAATAGTGACACGGCCCATACCAAACAGCGTCGGCACATACCCACCGACCTGATGCTTACCCGCCGGCACATGCAGCAGTTTGCTTTCACCATTCGGCAATCTGCCAGCGTCTTTGCCATCTACCGTCAGGAATACACTGGAGCCATCATCCGCACGGGTCTTGATATGCGAGACATCGATCTGTGTCGGACCAGCAGCAAATTCATCTGGTGCTTCGCTGGCGGCATGTTTCGCACAGCCGGTCAGTACAGCAGCAACCGTCATAACGGCGAGAGTAAAACGATAACGCATTGGACACTCTTTCTCCTGATCATCAGAACCAACTATTTTAGCGGTTTGCAGGCCGGATGTAAGGGGGTGTGAAGTCAGCATGCTCTTAAAATGGATAAAACAGCGCTGCTTTTGCGGACTATCTGCGTAAAGAATATTTACTGAATAAATACACAGTCTTTTTATGATGAGTCATCACGCATTTAACCTGCTGATCACCCTGAATTTAACCTGTTCAAAAACCCGAATAAGCGCAGCGTGATTGGTGCTATTTAGCGCTTTTAACAGGCGTTAACGCTGTTAATTAACGATTATAAGGTTCATAGTGGTTGTTCATCCCCGGTTAATTCCGGCGGCCTTTCCCTCAGCAGAGGGCACGATATGCAATTTCATACTACTGATACTGTTTGTGCGATAACCGGCACGCATCCTGCGAATCTGAAGCGCTGGATGAAGCAGGGATTACTGACATCACAGCAGAATGCTGACGAGTGGAGCAATGCTCATCTCAGCGAAATCCACACTCTGGTTGGCCTGACGGCAACCGGTGCAACACTTAATGAGATCAGGCAGGGTCAGCAGGACGCCTCATCGGTTAAGACCTACGGCTGGGCGGCGCGCAAGGGCGACATGCTCTGGCAGCTTGAATTTGGCACACCGTTGTCGCTTTCACGTCAGATGCACGACATGTCCAGTAACTATAGCGGTGATGATTTAATCATTAATTTGCTGCGACCGCTGAGCGTCTGGCTCTATGCCGACCACCGTCAGGGCGCGGCACGACGCCTTGACCGTTTTGAGAAAACCGTTAAGCAGCAGGCGGACAAAGTGATGCGTGTCTCATCGCGCAGTGAATCGTCCGTTCCTCTGTTTCTGGAAGCGGTAAGCGTACTGGATAAAACGGAAATCTGGCTGGAGGCAATTCGTCTGACGGCATTGGGCTTTAATGTCGCGGTTGACTCGCGTGCCACTGGACAGCCTGCCATTAAAACCGCCATTCATCAGCATCATGTGATGTGGTGTGGTGCGGGGATCAGTCAGGTGATGCAGGACTATTATGACCAGCAGAGTCAGGATGGTTTTCCGGTCATGCTCAGTGGACCTGATCGTAATCTGCATTTTTCACAAACCTCCTCTTCCAGCGCTGCCTGATAGCAGGCAGCTTCACTATTCCCCTGCTTTTCCGCGCCAGTAAATAATTTTTTTCGTTAAGAATCTCTTAAGGTGGCTACGTATACTGGAGTCTCAACCCTGACTCATTGACGAGACTACGATGAAAAAGACTTTACTGACCCTGACTCTGTGCCTGTCACCACTCGCTTTCACCGCTGCGCATGCGGCTTCTAATCTGACCGGTTGTGCTGCCAAACAGCAGGAGATTGAGACACAGCTCTCCTTTGCCCGCCAGCACAATAATACCCATCAGGTTGCCGGCCTTGAAAAAGCGCTGCGTGAAGTGGATCAGAACTGCACTGAAGAGAGCCTGTTAAAGCAGCGCCAGGAAAAAGTAGCAGAGAAAAAGTTTAAGGTGCAGGAGCGTGAAGAGGAGCTGGCAGAAGCGAAAGCGGAAGGACGTAGTGCCAGCAAGATTCAGAAGCGCGAAGATAAGCTGGCAGAAGCGCGTGAAGAGCTGAAAGAAGCCGAACAGGCTTTGCGGCAGTAATGCTTCGGGGCCAGCCTTGCGGCGCTGGCCCGCCAATTTTATTTTCCTCGCCTTATCATTCCTGTCTGTTCTAACCAGATGATTAAGCTGCTTATTTTCCGCTCAACCCATTACTTAAGATAATCCTTCGATTACTTATTCTCATGCACTTAATTGGTGCAGCAAAGTCAATGAAGTTAAGATCAATTATTTAACTTTTTGAACGTCCTCAAAGAATTGAAAGATAGCGAGCCCCCCCTTATATGCAGGCTGTACGCACCTGTAGCGCATTATTATTCGTCTTTAAAGGGCATCTCTCAAAATCTATTCACTACACACGCCCCAAAAAGGGGCATGTCTGCACTTTTCCAGGGCGGATACCCCATCTTATTTGTTTCAGAAGTGTTAGATTATGTCCGCGCCATACAATGCGCTCACCATCCACGGCTCCACACAATAAATAACTTCATTAAGAAAGGTTTTTTATGGATAAGTTATCTTATGCGTCTGAAAGCAGCACATCTGCCTGGTCCACCTACTTACAGCAAATCGACCGGGTTGCGCCCTATCTTGGCGATCTTTCACGTTGGATAGATACTTTGCGGCATCCAAAACGCGCACTGATTGTCGACATTCCTCTTCAGATGGATGATGGCTCGATTCGCCATTTTGAAGGCTATCGCGTTCAGCACAACCTTTCACGCGGCCCGGGTAAAGGCGGTATTCGCTATCATCCTGATGTCGATCTTAATGAAGTCATGGCGCTATCTGCATGGATGACGATCAAATGTGCGGCAGTCAACCTGCCCTATGGCGGTGCCAAGGGCGGCATTCGTGTTGATCCTTTCAAACTCTCCGATGGTGAACTTGAGCGGCTGACCCGTCGTTATACCAGCGAGATCGGCATCATTATTGGACCGCAGAAAGATATTCCGGCACCGGACGTCGGCACTAACAGCAAAGTGATGGCGTGGATGATGGATACCTACTCCATGAACCACGGCACCACGATTACCGGTGTGGTGACCGGCAAACCGATTCACCTGGGCGGCTCACTGGGCCGCGAAAAAGCGACCGGCCGTGGGGTGTTTATTACTGGCCGTGAAGTGGCTCGTCGCTCAGGTATTGACATCGAAGGCGCCCGTGTGGCGGTTCAGGGCTTCGGTAACGTCGGCAGCGAAGCGGCACGTCTGTTTGATGAAGCAGGCGCGCGCGTGGTGGTGATTCAGGATCACACTGCAACGATTTATAATTCAGAGGGCATTGATATGGCCGCGCTGAGCGAATGGCAGATCACCCACAAGCAGATTGCCGGTTTCCCTGGTGCGCAGAGCATTGATAAAGAGGCGTTCTGGACCACTGAGATGGATATCCTGATCCCAGCCGCGCTGGAAGGTCAGATTACCCGCGAGCGCGCGGAGATCCTGAGCTGCAAAATCGTGCTGGAAGGCGCAAACGGCCCGACCTATCCGGATGCTGATGACATGCTGGCAACCCGCGGCATTATCGTTGTGCCGGATGTGGTCTGTAATGCCGGCGGCGTGACCGTCAGTTACTTTGAATGGGTTCAGGACATGGCCAGCTTCTTCTGGAGTGAAGATGAGATCAATCGTCGCTCCGATAAGATTATGACCGAAGCGATGGTTCATATCTGGGAGAAGTCAAAGGAGAAGGATTGCTCGCTACGTACTGCGGCTTATATCGTGGCGTGTGAACGGATCCTGATGGCGCGTAAAGATCGCGGTATCTACCCGGGTTAATGCTTAGGGCGCTGTTGCAGGTAACAGCGCCCTTTTCTCGCCTATTTCATTAATACCTGAAACTTCGGGTTAAACTCATCAAAAATCGGTTACGCGGCGGCTCCCAGTGCAGCGGTATCGCTGCCGGTCATGCCCCTCTTCAGCCGCATATCTAACAGGTAACGTCCACGTACCGACTGATAAAGCGGCGGCAAGCGCGCGTCCATCTGTTCCAGCAATGGCGCAGGCATCATCCCGCCAATAATCACTGCCTCTGCATCAAACACCGACTCCAGAATATTGATTGCCTGGCGCAACGGCGTTGTTACGCTCTCTATCCATGCAAGGAAACGCGCAGGTTCAATCTGCAGCAGATCTTCAGGCAGCGCCCGCTTCGGATCGAGACCACAGAATTCATAGGCGGCCTGCAACGAGACATAACGTTCCAGGCAACCCTGATTACCGCAGTAGCAGTCGCGGCCGCCTGGCTCCACCACAATGTGACCAATCTCGCCACCGGTATAAATGTGGCCATCGGTGAAGATGCCGGCACCCAGACCGGTACCGATATAGAGATAGATAAAGGAGTTGAGGTTGAGATGGCGCGCCGTACCGTGAACACGTTCGCCGGTCTGGATAGCGTCTCTGGCGGGGCAATTCTGCTGGATAAAAAGCAGTTCAACGACCTGAGTCCCGCTGACCGGGATATTGTCAGGATGTTTCAGAGCTATGCGCTTTATCCGCATCTGACCGTCGCCGAAATTATTGATTAACACTCCCCCCAACTTCAACAGCAACCAGTCGTCGCTAAAGACGTTTTCAGGGGGGGAACGGGATTGCCCGAATTAATTTTTCCTGAACGGTGGCCGATCTAAATAGTGGACGGCAGAGCCACTGGATGTTATCGCTATTTCTTCGCCAATAACGTCAGCTAAACTTCTTCATCATTTTTTTAAAGAAATGCTCCTCATCTTTAACCTGACAATCAGATATTATTTCTTCAGTAACATTTTTCTCACTAATGTTTTCAACAAGGATCTTAAACCTACGCTTTACTTCTTTACCTGCAGGAGTGCAATCTCCTGAGCTTGCCAGATAAACGGCCGCACTGTATGCCGCATAGCAGTCATCAATGTTGGCCGGATGATCTTTACAACCACTATATACACTATAAGCCAGATCAGCATGACCTTTATAATAATTAATTTCAGGCGTATTTCTTAACTGTGAAAATACACCAGGAAGTAATAGTGCGAAGACCAGACTAAGTGTTACCATTCCCATCAGGACTATATATCTGAACTTCATCGCCTTGCCTTTTTAGTCATTAATGTTAAAAAACCCTTTCTACTGCACGCGCCAGTAAGACTGGTGGTTTGCCAGTGATATTGAAAATAACTCAGTCAATTCGTCATTTCAATACTACACTGTCCCTGGTATTCAACATAGTTGCGTTTCATTTATTAGATAAGGTTGTCTTCTTTCCTGTTATACCTCTTCAGAACAGGCAATTTCCCTTACTTTCCTGGCACAAAAGAATAGTTCTGTGTCCACAAAACAGACAAATTTAGCCAATACGTTGAAGAACCGTGTATTCATTTTCTATGCCCGGCATTCGTTTTATATATAACAGCCGCAGCCAGTAAATATGCCAGAGCAAACTCATGTCTGACCTCAATTCCCGCAGCGTCAACACGAGCGGATATGAGTTCGGCAGACATTTGTCACGACGATTAAAAGGGACATAGAGCATCAATGTAGCAAGACCTTATCGCTTTGACAGCTTAAGTTCCGCTGAAACGTATAGCTCTGCACGCTTTATCGCAACTTGCTGTATTACCCATAAAGTGCAGACAAACTTAAATAATGAAAATACAGAAGTATTAAGCTTCCCGAGAATTGGCTTTTTATGTTTGGGGATTTATCCCCCGATGAATTAATAAACAGGATTAGTTTCAGATATGCAGTATGAATTGGATTTGCTGGCATAAAAGGTGACGCTGGGACCATGTGCTGCTAAATAAGTTTCAGTGTGGCAATGGCCACAAGGACGAAGACGGGCGTACTCTGCTTCACCGGTGGTAGTTAATCACCCTATCAGTGTTAGCGAAAAGGGATGGCGCTCTTATCTCTTTGCGAAGGACGTATGCTATTTGAACCGCCGCCGCTTTATCCAGCAGCGACGGTTTTTCAGGAGTATCAGCCCGCTTTACGCCAGATGAAACTGCTCCACCGTCTGTGACAGTTGCTGCGCCTGATCTTCCAGTGAACTGGCAGCCGCCGACATCTGCTGCACCAGCGCGGCATTCTGCTGGGTAACACCATCCATTTCATTAACCGCTATCGTTACCTGACTGATGCCACGTGCCTGTTCGCTTGACGCTGTAACGATCTCACCGATAATTCCCTGCACTGAATTTACCGCCTGCATCATCTCCTGCATGGTCTTACCGGCATCGTTCACCAGCCGGACGCCACTCTCCACCCGTACGCTCGACTCTTCAATCAGTGCGCCGATCTCTTTCACCGCATTAGCACTGCGCTGGGCCAGATTACGCACTTCTGAGGCGACCACCGCAAAACCGCGACCCTGCTCTCCGGCGCGTGCTGCTTCTACCGCCGCGTTGAGCGCCAGAATATTGGTCTGGAAGGCAATGCTATTGATCATCGTGGTAATGTCGCCAATCTTTTTCGAGCTGTCATCGATCTGCGCCATGGTCTGCACCACTTCGCCTACCAGCGAGGCACCGCGACTGGCAATGTGCGTCGCGTTTTCAGTCAGGCTGGTCGCCTGCTGCGCATTGTCGGCATTCAGGCGGATCGTGGCGCTGATCTGCTCCATGCTGGCTGCGGTCTGCTCCAGCGCGGCGGCCTGTTCTTCGGTGCGTGACGCCAGATTCAGGTTGCCGCTGGCAATTTCGCCCGCGCCCTGTCGTACTGATTCACTGGAATCTTTAATCTGCCCGACAATCTGCCGGAGCTGGCTTTGCATAGTATGAAGCGCAAAGAAGAGGCTGCTGCGATCGCCGTTTTTCACTGCAATTGCGTTATCCAGCTTGCCATCCGCGACGGCCAGCGCAATATTTGCCGCTTCAATCGGCTCGCCGCCAATCGGCCGCAGCACCTTACGACTGAACAGCATGCCGAGTACGGTGCCGACCAGCAGAATACTGACCACCATCAGCAGCAGTGCCCACATCAGTTGCCGGTTGGCAGCAGCCATCACCTGACTGACCGGTGCGACAACGCCGAGATACCAGGGTTTGTCACTGTTACCAATCACCACCGGCTGCCAGGTGACTAATGCGTCTTCGCCCAGCACGGCATCAAAATGCTGTACGACTTTCGTCGTAAAACCATCTTTTTCGCCTTTCCAGGGCTTACCGGCTTCCTCTTTCACGGGTGAGGACACCACATTCCCGCCATTCGAGAGCAATAGCGCATAGCCGCTGCCCTGCCAGGGTTTGATCTGATTCACTTTCTGCTGCAGTGAGGCCAGTGAAATGTCAGAGGTGACGATCGCTTTTAAGGTCCCCTGATCGATAATCGCGGCAGCTACGGAAGTCAGCAATGTCGGCACGCCGTTGTAGGCATAGCTATAAGGTTCGGTAAGCGTATCTTTTTGTGATTTTTGCGGGATCAGATAGTAATCGCCCTGACCCGGTGTCAGATAGGAGAGAAGCGGATGCATCGCGTATTTACCTGATGCGTCACGATCCACAAAAAAGGCATAGCGTCCCTGTGGCGCCTGGCCCGGCTGTGACGCGAACTCCGCATCGCGGCCATCAAACGCATTCTGTTCGAATATCACCGACATCGACAGATAATCAGGGTTGGCGCGCAGCGCATACTCCATGACTTTATCGGCCACTTTACGGTCGGTAATAGCGGCCTGAGGCAACGCGATCAGACTTTGCCCGAGATGACTGGCAACATCACGGGCATGCCCCAGCTCCTGCTGCACCTGAAGCGCACGGCTCTGTGCAATCTGCTGCAGATAGTTTTCTGCGAGCACCTTCTGCTCTTTACCCGACTGCCAGCTGAGGACGCCGATGGTCACGGTAAATCCCAGCATAATTGTCAAACCACCCATGATCAGCATCTGCGCACGGGTACTCATTCTTTTCTTATGTGTTAACTGACTGGCCATAGTGATCCCCTGAAATTTACCTGGCTCAATACCTCCTTGTAGTTATGGTGCTCCTGAGATCATCTATCGGCGGCGTTTTTTTGAACTTTAATGGCCATTTCACCGCCGTGATGGGGGTCTCACAGAGCGTGATTACGGGAAGTTGATCGCAAAGGGATTATGGCGCTGCTAATGAACGGCCTTTTTTTGATCTGCAACAATACTGGTGCCCACCATTACTGTCAGTTTATGTCAACAGTTGCTGTAGCCCCCTTATCGCAGTGGAGATAGAACAATGATCGGTAAATCAGGATTAGCTATCGGGATGGTTGTCTGGCTGGCGTATGTCGCCTGGATCGTTCACTACTATTCAGACACCTTTATGCAGTTCTCCCGCTAAGCAAACAGGACCTTCGGGTCCTTTTTTTTGCCCTCAATTCAGCCGGGTTGACCTGTGAGCCAAATACTCGCTATTATCGGCTCATTCTGTGAGCCGAATAGCCTCCTTTATTCGGCTCATCCACCCTTAGCGTGAGCCGAATATGAGCATTACCTGGATCTGGCAACAGCCGGACTGGCCCGATTTTAAATGGCAGGATGCCGTGCTGTTACCGCGCCTGCGCCATCTGCAGCAGCAGCGCGGATTGCTGCTGGGCCGTGCCAGCCTGCAGTCAGACAGTGATTCGCAGACGCTGGATACTCTGTTAAGTAATATCCTTTCCTCTTCCGCGATTGAAGAGGAGCGGGTAAACGTACAGTCAGTACGCTCATCGCTGGCACGCCGGTTAGGCGTCACAGAAGAACAGCCTTATCCGGTCTCTGATCGCTCAGAAGGGCTGGCCGCCATGATGCTGGATGCCATCAACAACCGCAGTCAGCCACTGACGCTCGACCGATTATTTCAGTGGCATCACTGGCTCTTCCCGGCCGATGAATGGACGGTGCAGCGTCTGAGCGTCGGCACGCTGCGCGGCAGTGAGCCAATGCAGGTTATATCAGGTCGCATTGATCGCCCCACGGTGCATTTTGAAGCGCCGCCGCGACACGGACTGGAGCCGCAGCTCGCGCAGTTTATTGAGTGGTTCAACAGCAGTCAGCAGGATGTGATGCTGGACCCGATGCTGCGCGCTGCCATCTGTCATCTCTGGTTTGTTACGCTGCATCCATTTGACGATGGGAATGGCCGTATCACCCGTGCGCTAACCGATCTGGCACTGGCGCAGGCCGACAGTCAGAGCATTCGCCTTTATGCCATGTCACCCGCTATCCTGGCGCAGCGTGCCGGTTATTACCGCATCCTGGAGCAGACGCAGAAAGGCGGCCTTGATATCACAGACTGGCTGGTGTGGTTTCTTGATATCCTGGATGAGAGCCTGAAGCAGGCGATGCACGTCATCGATCGTACCCAGATGAAAGCGCGTTTCTGGCTACGTCACCAGGGGATGGGGTTAAGCGCGGAACAGGTGAAAGTGCTGAACCGGCTGCTGGATGGTGGCGAGCAGGGTTTCGAACGGGGGATCAGCGCCAGTCAGTATCAGAAGGTGGCTAAAGTGAGTAAAGCGACCGCGACCCGTCATCTGGCGGACCTGGTAGAGAAAGGTTGTCTTTACCGGCTTGAGGGTGGCGGCAGAAGCACCCGCTATCAGGTAGTAACAGATGCTAAAAAGCTATAGCGTTAATCACGTGATGTTCTGTAACGTTAACTACCAGGTTAGTTTAACCCTGAACATAACGCTCAAGCGACTCAGTACTTAATTGAGAGGCAGAAGCCCTGTCAGCGATAATTAACAAAGAAGGATGTAATTTCAGAACGGATGCAGGAATCTGCTCCGTCACCGCTCCCTCAATAACCTGTGCCAAAGCCCAGGCTTTATTTTCGCCGCTGACAATGAGTAACAGATTTTTTGCTGCCATAACGCTCATCGGCCCCATAGTTACATAATGATCAGGCACAGAGCTTAAATCACCCTTCATTTCAGTCCGGGCAATGAATTCAGCGAGATCACCCTCTATGGGATGCTTAACCACCGGGTGATGAAATCGGGTCAGGCCAGGGATGTTGCCGCAAAAATGTCCATCTGACCCCAGTCCCATTAGCACTAAATCTAATCCACCCTCCTGCTTTAACAGACGCTCAAAATCCAGAAAATTGTCATCGGTGAGTTTATGAATGTTCGTTTCTTTAATTTGTGCTGGTGACAGAAAAAGCTGACGCAGACTGGATATCGTAACGCCCTCACGATGTTGACCTTTGAACGCAATTTCATCAAAGTTATAGTAATGAACATGTGAATAGCCGGAGCGTCCGCCGATGGCTGAAACAAGATATTCGTACAATTTAGCAGGCGTACGACCTGCCGTTATTGCCAGATTCACACGTCGGTTTTGTGTCATATAACCCAGCATATGATGACTTGCGATCTGGCTCATTTCATTATAATTGTCCGTCACGATCAGTTTCATTTCATCATCCCGTAATCGTTTTACTGACAAACATCAATGTGGCATCGCGACCTGTCGTGAGCCACAATGATGGGTATTAACAGGCAGTCATCTCACCCTTTAAGTGAGGCTCCGTTTGTCGCTATAACCTCCTGATACCAGTAGAAGCTTTTCTTGCGGCTACGCGCCAGCGAGCCTTCGCCATTATCATCGCGGTCAACATAGATGAAGCCGTAACGTTTAGAGAGTTCGGCTTTGGATGCGCTGACCAAATCGATTGGACCCCAGCTGGTATACCCCATGACCTCAACGCCATCTTCAATGGCCTCCCGCACCTGAACCAGATGATCGTGGAGGTAGCTGATGCGGTAGTCATCCTGCACGACGCCGGTGGCATCCGGTATGTCTTTGGCCCCCAGTCCGTTCTCAACGATGAACAGCGGCTTTTGATAACGATCCCACAACAGATTCAGCAAGGTACGCAACCCGACCGGATCAATCTGCCAGCCCCATTCAGAGCTCTGCAGGTGGGGATTAGGCACCATGCTCAGAATGTTACCGCGCATCTGCTGATTCAGCGCCTCATCGGCGGTGACGCAGCCGGACATGTAATAGCTGAAAGAGATAAAATCGACGGTCGATTTGAGTATCTGGCGATCGGCATCGGTAATATCCAGTTGGATATCGTTTTCGCGGAAGAAGCGCAACATATAGCCCGGATAAGCTCCCCGGCACTGTACATCGCCAAAAAATTGCCATTTGCGGTTCTCCTGCAGCGCTTCAAGCACATCATCAGGCTTACAGCTCAGCGGATAGACCAGCCCACCCAGCAGCATATTACCGATACTGGCTTCAGGGTTACTTTCGTGACAGGCTTTAACCGCCAGAGCACTGGCCACCAGTTGATGATGAATCGCCTGATAAATTTCGCCCAGGCTGCTGGTTTCTGGCAGGCCTACGCCAGTCATCGGCGCATGTAAAGACATATTGATTTCATTAAAGGTCAGCCACAACCTGACTTTTTTCTGATAGCGGGTAAACACCGTACGCGCGTAATGCTCAAAAAAGCCAATCACCCGGCGGTTTCCCCAGCCGCCATACTGCTGAACCAGATTCCAGGGCATTTCGTAATGTGACAGTGTCACAAGTGGCGTAATGTTATGTGCTGCCAGCTCATCGAATAATCGGTCATAAAAGGCCAGGCCTGCTTCATTAGGTTGTTGCTCGTCACCGTTCGGGAAAATACGCGTCCAGGCAATTGAAACCCGCAGACAGCTAAATCCCATCTCTGCAAACAGTTTTATATCGTCCGGATAGCGGTGGTAAAAATCAATCGCCACATCTTTAAGGCTTTTACTCCCCGCAACGCGATCGACTACCGGGCCAAAAATCCCTTGTGGCTGGACGTCAGAGGTGGAAAGGCCTTTCCCCTCTTCACGCCAGGCGCCTTCAACCTGATTAGCGGCGACCGCACCACCCCATAAAAATGTATCCGGGAAAGTTTTCATCCTGTGCTCCTTTTACTGATGAATGATGCTGAGTAATGGCGTTCCTGCGGTGACAGCTGTCCCTGCCACCGTCAAAACTTCATGATACGCATCGCTGTTAGTGATAATGATCGGTGTTGCAAGGTCATATCCGGCATCAAGAATGGCCTGACGATCAAACGTCAGCAGCAGATCGCCGGGCTTAACCGTGTCGCCCACGTTTACATGTGCCGTAAAAGGTTTGCCATCAAGCCTGACGGTATCGATACCCACATGGATTAGCAGCTCAATCCCACTGTCACTCAACAGGCCGATGGCGTGCCGGGTCTGAAACAGAGAGGCAACTTCACCCGCGAAAGGTGCAATGACTTTGTTGTCGGAAGGAATGATGGCTGCGCCCTGTCCCAGCAGGCCACTGGCAAAGGTCGGGTCGGGCACCTGATCAAGCGCGATTACGGTACCGGTCATCGGTGACAGAATGTCATCTTCGCCAGTTATCACCGGGGTTGCCGTAACTGGCACACTGGTAGCAGGCATACCCGCTACCAGCGTCAGGCTACAGCCCAGTATCAGCGCCAGTGTGGTCCCGGCAATACCACCCCATAACGTGGCGTCGACACCGCCAGGCGGGATCATCTGGGCGATAGTGAAGATGTTGGCAAAGCCAAAGGAATAAACGTGTGTGCTACTGAAACCGACAATGGCACCGCCGATAGCGCCCGCCACACAGCCAAAGATAAAGGGACGACGCAGGGGCAGATTAACCCCATAGACGGCCGGTTCGGTAATACCAAAAATCCCAGCGGTCACGGATGAACCCGCCAGCATCTTCTGCCGCGCATCCCGGCTGCGCAAAAAAACGGCCAGCGCCGCGCCAACCTGACCCATGACAGCAGGCAACAGCATAGGCAGCATCGAGTCATGCCCCAGTACCGCAAGATTGTTAATCATCAGAGGTACCAGTCCCCAGTGCAAACCAAAAATTACACAGACCTGCCATAGCGCGCCCATGGCGGCGCCAGCCAGCCAGGGGGCCAGCGCATAAATCCACTGGTAGCCATTCGCCAGCATCTGACTTAAGGCCGTGGCCAGTGGACCGATCACCAGAAAGGTCAGCGGCACAGTGATGCTCAGACAGATCAGTGGCGCAAAGAAGTTTTTCATGGAGGCGGGCAGCCGACGGGTACTCTGTTTTTCCAGCCAGCAACTCACCCATGCGGCGAGGATGATGGGTATCACCGACGCGCTGTAATTAAACCAGGTCACAGGGATGCCGAGAAACGCTTCCGTCATGGCGCCGGATTGCTGGCTGGCATTGAAGGCGGCAATCATCGTCGGATGAGTGAGCGCCCCGCCAATCACCAGGGTAATAAAGGGATTCCCGCCAAACTTTTTTCCGGCGGTGTAGCCCAGCACTAGCGGAAAGAAGAAAAACAGCGCATCACTTGCCGCAAACCAGATTTTATATGTTCCACCTTCAACAGAAAGCCAGCCGCAGACCACGGCCAGAGCCAGCAAGCCTTTGAGAATACCCGAGGCGGCAAGTATCCCGATAAACGGCGTGAAAATGCCAGACACAACATCGATCAGGCGACTGAAAAGGTTACCTGACGCCTTATCTTCGGCTGATGCAGGGGCCTCATCCAAAAGTCCCGCTTCAGCACGGACAGCCTGCCAGACATCATGAACATGGTTGCCAATCACCACCTGAAACTGACCGCCGCTTTCGACGACCATAATCACCCCCGGATTTTTCTTCAGTCCTTCCGCATCGGCTTTATGGTTATCTTTCAGTTTAAAGCGAAGCCGGGTGGCACAATGAACCAGACTTACGATGTTATCTCTGCCACCGATATGGCCGAGGATATCCTGCGCCAGCGTGTGATATTCCATCTCGATTTCCTTAAACCGATGTCCATGGACATCCGTTGACTGAGCCAAAAATAAAAAAACCCGAGAACGTCCTCCTTTCAGAGGCCGCGCTCAGGTTTTGCCTGCGTTAAGCAGTAACAATCCTGTTTGATGGGGCTTAGTGCCCCTCTTTCCTCACCCGCTCAATATGAATAGCGAGAAACATAATCTCTTCTGCGGTCAGCTCACGCTGATAGCTTTGTTGCAAATGCTGCGCGATTTTCACCGCGCATTTCCAGGCTTTGGGGTAGTTATCTTTTACTGCCGTATGCAATGAAACATCGTCATCGTCGACTACGGTTCGCGTCAGCATACGCTGCGCGAAAAACTTCAGATGGGTGACAAAACGCTGGTAACTCAGCGACGATTCGTTATATTCCAGCCGCAACTGATACTTCACCAGTTGCAGAATCTCCTGCATTACCCGCGTAACATGCATCACTTCCGGCATTTCGTTATTGAGCTGTGCCGTCACCAGATGTAACGCGATAAACCCGGCTTCATCCTCAGGTAGTTCGACATTAAGACGACGGGAGATGATTGCCCTGGCCTCCTGCCCCAGTTCGAACTCTTTGGGATAGAGACGTTTGATGTCCCACAGCAACACATTTTTAATCGCCAGACCTTTTTTCTGTCTTTCAATGGCAAAGAAGCAGTGGTCGGTCAGCGTGATATACAGACTCTCCTGCAGTTTCCCGAGACGCTGTATCGCAAGATCAATAATGCAATTGGAGGTCGTCATCACTTCAGGCGGGATTTGATGTAACAACTCCTCCAGCCGACGGACCAGCAGATCACTTTGTGGTGCAAACACTTTCTCAATTTGCGCGTCATTGAGACTGTCGCCGACGCGCTTCTGGAAGGCCAGCCCACGTCCCATGACGACCTGCTCGCGCCCCTGCTCATCCTGAACCATCACCACGTTATTATTCAGAATTTTGGCGATTTTCATCGGAACCCCAGAAACAAAAAAACCTGACATCCGGCAGAGGCCAGAAATCAGGTTTTGCCTGCCTAAGCAGTAACAATCCAGTCCGGGCACTCTATCAGTTTTATTCGTGACCTCAATCTGTCAGGGTAAAAAGCGTGACAGCGATCGAAATCCGCTTATTAACTTAAAAAGTAACCACCGTTTTGAGTTCAGTCACCCAGGCATCCTGCGTATGGGCAATACCCGCCGGACGATGCCAGTACTGAAGCCCGGGTTGCAGTTCCAGCCAGGAAACGGGGCGGAATCGGTAATAGAATTCTCCATTCAGTGAATGGCCAGGCACCGGATGATAAGCCGCATCGTTGTAGTCAGAAATACCACTGATCGTGTTCATGTAGCGCTGGTTACGCGCGTATTGATTGCTCATATCTGTCCAGGTCAGGCCAAAACCTATCCAGTCTTCAGGACGAGCGTCAGACAGACCCCGATAGCGGAGCGAAGCCGCATAGACCGAGTGCATGTAGTTAGTGCGTTGATCGGCCAGGCTCATACTGAATGAAGTACTTAACCCGCGACTTGCGTCATCCTGATGTCGCGTCAGTTGCTGATTAAGTCCGGCGTAAAGAAACCCTGTCCGGTTATGCTTCTCATCACCGCCGGGATCACTGACTCCCGCGCCACCGGACCGGCCGCGATAGAGTTCAGTTTGCGGAGCATTGGTAAAAACTACGCCCAGGTTGTAGGCTCCCGGCAGGCCATTAATGATTGGGCGGGCTTCGATCTCAACCGGCAGCAGGACACCTTTGCTACGTCGGGTGGAACCACTCCAGGCGTGATGACGACTGGAAGCGTCCGGGTTCTGCTCCATCACGCCGCCTTTCAAAGTGACAATGGGCGTTAACCGGTATTCGAGCGTGGTTCCCCATGTATGAACGTTCCAGTTATTCCAGGTTAGTGAGTTCGCGGATTTTCCGCCACACTGTGAAAGCATCTGGAAATCACAGGGTATAATCTGATCGAAGGTCTGAACCTTGTTCATCATTCCGATACGCCATGTTATACGCCGATCATCAAAACTTCGGGCAAAGGTCAGCCAGCCCAGTCGGGTAATAGATTGTCCGCCCCAGCTCTCCTGCGTGAGATCGTTAACATTCACGCGAGGATCCTGCACCCGTCGCGTGGTCAGATCATCGTTGTGATTGCGGTTAACAATGTTCGCTTCAATACGTGCATCGGGAATATTTGTCCAGCGCGACAAATCCTGATTAAAGGTCAAAGCAAACTGATCGATATAAGCGACGTGTGACGCATGATTGTATCCACCGCCGCCATTCCAGCCAATTTCATTCAGATAACCCAGGTTAAAGGTAAATCCATTATTGTTAAGCGATTTACGAAGACCATACATATCACCCAGAACGGGATCCGGTGGAGATTCAAACCCTAATACCGTTCCGCTCCATTCCTGCGCTGTCGACAAGGGTGAAAAGGTCAATAATGAGAGTGCGCACAGCATACTTTTATATTTCATCTTAGCAACCTGTTTTTGATTTTAATGATGTACGGTTCGCAGGAGAGCCCTGAACCTGCTTTGCTCAACGTCATGTTTCCCTGGCCTGAATAGGTCGATTCGTTATCGCTATGGTTATTAATGATTTACGCTATGACGGAGTAAATTTATGGCAAAAAAAAACCTAAGCCCCCCACAGTGGTTAAGACTGTGGAACGCTTAGGTTTTGCCTGTTATCCAGTAACAACCCTACGCTGAAAACGGCTCTAACCTAACACTGCTTTTTAAAATTGAATAGCACTGCCGGATTATTTCACAAGAAAATGTGAGCCGATTAACAATTAATATCTCTTATTTCATGTGACTGGTGTTAATTAATATTTAAAATGAGGTAAGAAATCACCAAGAGAATATCATATTAGTTTTCTTGCTAATTCATTCAATTAAGACTGATGATGTTTATGCGTAGAGTTAAAATACGCAAACGGCGTCAAAGCTTAAAAATGAATGATCAAAAATCCAGATTATTGAATCCTGATTGATGCTATAGCGCTGAGTTCAAAAATGTAGCTGGTTGATTTGCGTGATTTACAGGGAGATTGCAGGCGGGCATTCAGCACAAGGAAATGACAGGAGGATGTGTTTTGTATGTCCTGACAAAAGGTCGGATAAATCCGTTAATCAGAAACAACAACGCCGGGAGGGTCGCTTCCGGCGTTGTGGCAATTACGCAGCTTTAACGGGGCGTACTTTCTTCGCAGCAGGCTCTTCCACCTGCTCATCCGCACCATTATCTGCCACGGCTTCAGGCTTCGTCGCGCCTGCGGACACGTCCGGCAGTTTGCTGGTACGCAGAATATGCTGCACTGTGTCTTTCTGCTCTGCAATCAGCAGGCCCAGCGTTTCTGCCTGAGATTCATCCAGTGCAGGTTGATGCTGTAACAGCCAGTCAGTAAAGGCTTCGGCCATATCGAGCATTTTGTCGTAGGCATCGGCCTCTTTCTTATTGGCAAACGTCATCTTCTCTTCACCCTTTCTGACTACAACAAATTTTGTTTCAACAGCCATCTTTTCGCCCTCAGGTACTGTGTATACATACAGTATATCATGCCGGTTATGCTTTGCCAGCAGAGAATCAAGTTTACTTGCTACGCGCAGGCTAACCTTAACCGGGCGCAGGTTTTTTTCTTTTTCCTGCCGCTTCTCTGCCAGAAGCCAGGCTGACTACACCAGCAGCTCTTCAAGGAACATCGCCAGCGCCTTACGCGGATCGTCTTCTTCGGAAACGATCACCTCGATCCCCCACTGCCCCAGCACCTCTTTGGCTACCGGGTTATTACGGTTAGTGAACAGATACGATTTGGGCCGGGCTGTCGCCAGCCCGGTGCGGCCCCACATCTTGGTCAGACGGTAAAACAGGAGGCGGATGTTGAAATCGCTGATGCTATAGCCGACAAACAGCACAGAGTTGCCCATTACGTCATGGGTCAGTTTGATGTCGAGCGGTGAGTCGAAATAGAGGCGTTCAAAATAGCTGCTCTCATCAAGCACGATAGAGGTGTCATCATCGAAGTCACCGTGCAGTTTGATAATGTGACGTTTATCTTCGGTCAGTGAGACCAGGTCAGCGGCGTTCGCCACTTTATAATAGGGAACACCGTGCGCATCGTGCGCTGCTTCCAGCCAGCGATCGTAGTTGGTAGTGTAGATACGCGAGAAATTACCCTGAGTAATCATGGTGTGAATTTCTGAAGACCGGACATCGATATCCGGGCGGTGCCACTCGCGATCCATCCAGCTGCGCAGCGGGCCAAGTGAACCTTTCTTCTGTTTGTAATATTCCGCCAGCGACAGATGCGTGCCGTAGGTATTAAAAATCTTAGGATCGTAGCCCAGCTCATTTGCGAGGTGAGCAATCAGTTCATGCCACTCGGGTAAGCCAAAATTGCGCGAAATACCGGCACCGGCAAAAAGAATCAGTTTGCCGGAATCATAGGCGCGTTTGAGTTCAGGTTTCATGCCACTCCCCGCGAGGTTTTTAAAAAGGTGGCGAAGCGATCCAGCGCGATGCGCCGCATTGAGATCTCGTTCTTGAGTTCGCCCATTTCTGCAAAGGTCTGCTCATAGCCTTCGGGAATAAACACGCAATCCCATTGAAAGCCGCGCGTTCCTGCAGGTTTAGGGGCGATGGTGCCGCGCAGTTCACCCGAGAACTGATACATTTTGCGGCCGTCGCAGTAGCCGAGCACCGTTTTGGCCGTCACGGCCTGGCTGTCCAGCCCCTGCACCAGCGCGGTAAAGCGCTCTGCGTCCAGGCGGTTCCAGAAGATGCGGGTCAGACCGGCCGGCAGACCATTCAGGCCGTCCAGATAGAGGCCGGTATGCTCCACAAACAGTGGCCGCCCAATCAGCGAAAAGGCTTTGGTCAGTTTATCGCGCACCAGGTCCAGCTCGTTTTCAGTCTGAATTTCTTCGATGCGACGGGCGATGGGCAGAACTTCGACCCCGATGGGTTCGAGTATTTTGCGCACCTCAGCCAGTTTTGGCTCATTGGCAGAAAGGAATCTGATTTTCATGGGGCTTCCAGGTCAATTACTCCGCCACGCAGTGAGGATTTTTACGAAAACAGGCGGGCAGGATAAATCACTAACGCTGGAGAGTGTAGTTCAATTCTGTGGGCATTAAATTGCAGAACCGGCTTCAGCAGGAGAGCCGGTTCTGTAGCCTCAGTAAACAATGCCCGGTGGATTCACCGTGGAGTGTGTAACCGCTTCATCCTGTTCACCCCAGCGGGCCAGCACCTGCTGATACTGCCCACCTGTAATGGTGCCATCCAGAGCGGCTTGTAAAGCCGGTGCCAGCCCATTGCCCTTTTTGGTGGTCACGGCAACCCAGGCGCGAAATGGACCGCTGCCAACCAGCTTTGTCTGTCCGCGTGAGGCCACTTTCCAGGCGGCCATCGAGTGCGGACCAAAGATCGCATCGGCTCGTCCCGACAGCAGCGTCAGCGTCGCTGAGGCATCATCGGTAAGATAGACTGGCGTCACCGCAGGCAGACCATTGGCCCGATTCTGCTGATCCCAGCTCAGCAAGATGCGCTCCTGATTGGTGCCCGACGAAACGATAATCCGCTTACCGGCAATATCAGGCGGGCTGTTTATCTGGCTGATTTTACTGTCGATTTTTACCGCAAAGGCGTGGTTATCAGCGCGATAGGTTGCGAAATCGAACTTCTTCTTACGCTCTTCGGTAACGGCAATATTAAACATCGCGACATCATAACGTCCGGCGCTGATGCCCAGCGGCCAGTCTTCCCACGAGGCCGGAACCAGCTTCAGCTTTAATCCCAGACTGTCAGCCAGCAGCCTGGCAATGTCCGGATCGCTGCCGATCCGCGTGACGTTGTCAGACGCCAGCAGCGACAGCGGCGGAGAATTAGTCGCGGCGGTCGCCACCGTCAGCGTACCGGGTTGTATAAAGTGAAAGCCAGCCGGGATTTTCGCGATCGCCTGCGGATTCGCCGGGGCATGGATTGGCGTCTCATTTTTCAGCACATCGAGCTTCTCCGCAGCCGAACAGCTCAGCACCGGGAGCAGCGTCAGCGCTGTTAAGGTCAGCGCCCTCATAACACGCGCGCCAGGAAACGGCGGGTGCGCTCATGGCGCGGATTGTTCAGTACCTGCGTCGTGCTGCCCTGCTCAACAATCCGGCCATCCACCATAAAGACCACGTTGTCCGCCACTTCACGGGCAAAGCCGATCTCATGGGTCACAATCACCAGCGTGGAGCCGGAACGCGCGAGCTTTTTGATCACGTCGAGCACTTCACCGACCAGCTCCGGATCCAGCGCCGAGGTCGGCTCATCGAACAGCATCACGCGGGGATTGAGCATCAGTGCGCGCGCAATGGCGATACGCTGCTGCTGCCCGCCCGACAGATGACGCGGCCAGGCATCGGCTTTATGGCGCAGGCCGACAATGTCCAGCAGTTCACCCGCCCGCGCTATCGCTTCAGATTTCGTCAGCTGACGATGGGCAATCGGCGCTTCAATCAGATTATCCAGCACACTGAGGTGCGGAAACAGATTGAAGTTCTGGAACACGTAGCCGACGTTGATACGCTGCCGCAGAATCGCCTTCTCTTTGAGTTCATACAGCTTGTCGCCGCGCTGCTGATAGCCGATATAGTCGCCATCGATCTGAATGAATCCCTCGTCGACCCGCTCCAGATGATTGATGGTGCGCAGCAGCGTGGATTTGCCGGAGCCGGATGGCCCCAGAATCACCGTGACCGAACCGGGTTCCAGCGACAGCGAAACATCATCCAGTGCTTTGTGTTTACCAAAACGCTTGGTCACGCCGGTAATAGTGATGGCACCTGTTGTGTGAGAAGTACGGTAATCAATGGCTTCGGACATGGCTGATCTCCTCGGTCGGATGAAGTGGCGTGACGCGATTGCGCCATTGTTGCCAGCGCGAAGGCTGCGGCTCACGGTTCACGCTGCGGGCCAGCCAGCGCTCAACGTAATACTGAATCACGGACAGGACGGTGGTGATAATCAGATACCAGGCGGCACCGACCATCAGCAGCGGGATCACTTCCTGATTACGGTTGTAAATCATCTGAATGGTATAAAACAGCTCCGGCATCGCCAGCACGTATACCATCGAAGTCCCTTTTGCCAGACTGATGATCTCGTTGAATGCGGACGGAATAATGGCGCGCAGCGCCTGCGGCAGAATGATGCGGAAGGTCCGGCGTGAGGCGGAAAGCCCCAGCGCGGAGGCGGCTTCAACCTGCCCGTGATCGACGCCGAGGATCCCGCCGCGGATAATTTCTGCACTGTAAGCCGCCTGCACCAGCGTCAGACCAATTACCGCCGCCGGGAACTGGCCCAGCACATTAATCGTCTGAAATGCGCCCCACGACAGGCCGGTAAATGGAATGCCGATCGACAGCGTGTCGTAGAGGTAGGAGAAGTTATAGAGAATGATCAGCACCACGATCAGCGGCAGCGAACGGAACAGCCAGATGTAGCCCCACGCCAGCGTGCTCAGCAGCCACGATGAGGAGAGACGTGCCAGCGCCAGCAGACCGCCGAAAAAGAGGCTGAATATCGTGCCCAGCAGGGTCAGCAGTAGCGTCTGACCCAGACCGTGCAGGATCACCGGATCGAAAAACCAGCGGGCAAACACGCCCCATTCCCAGCGCGGGTTAAAGGCCACTGACTGCACCACACCCGCCAGGATAAACAGCGCCACAATAGCGCCGGCGGTGCGCGCCGGATAACGTGCCGGGACCACCTGTAGATGTTGATGTTTGCTCATCGTCACTCCTTAACTCGCCTCAGCGACGTTATAAACGCCGATTACTTTAATAAAACGCAGTCGCCCGTCATGTGGCGGCTGGCCGTAACGCTCCAGATCGCCGCTCAGATCGAACTGTGGCTGATAGCCGTGACCGGTATAAAGCCGCACCGCCTCTGGCTGGCGAAAGCCGGTGGTGAGAAACAGCCGCTGATAGCCCGCCTGCAGCGCGCGCCGTTCCAGTTCCTGCAACACCACCAGCGCCAGCCCCTGACGGCGCAGATCGCTGCGGGTCCAGATGCGCTTCAGCTCAGCGGTCTGTGGGTCATAAGGTTTATAAGCGCCCATCGCAATGATTTCGCCGTCGCGTTCCAGCACAATAAACAGCCCCTGCGGCGGCAGATACCATTCCGTCAGCTCCTGCTCCTGCTCGTTACGGCGGGAAAAGAAGTCGCCATAACGTGCCGAATATTCACCAAACAGACCACCCAGAATCGGTTGCAGCTCGGGGGCCTCGGGCGAAACTTCGCGGAAAGTCGATTCACTCATGCTCAGCTCCTTAGTCGCCCAGCCCGGCGGGGTTAATTTCAGAACGATCGATATGCTCCACGCCTTCACCCCAGCGGTTCAGCACCTTCTGATAATCACCATTGCTGATGACGCCATTCAGCGCAGTGCTGATCGGTTCTGCAAGGCCGCTGCCTTTTTTCACCGTAACGGCAATGTGCGCCGCTTTTGGCCAGCCACCATCCACACTGCCGATCAGCCGGGTTTTACCGGTCAGTGCCGCTTTCCAGGCACCAATGACGTTAGGACCAAACCAGGCATCGGCCCGCCCCGCCTGCAGTGCCAGCGTCTGGGCGGCGTCATCTTTGGCGTAGATCGGGGTAAAGCCCTTCAGACCCTTTGCCTGATTCTCTTTATCCCACGCCAGCAGAATCGCCTCCTGATTGGTGCCGGATCCCACAATGATCCGCAATCCGGCAATGTCTTCCGCTTTGGTCAGTGACTTAATCGGGCTGCTGGTTTTGACATAGAAGCCAAGTGAGTCTTTGCGATAGGTGGCGAAGTCGAACTTCTCTTTGCGCTCTTTAGTCACGGTAATGTTGGAGATCGCCGCATCATACTTGCCCGAGGCCACACCCAGCGGCCAGCCTTCCCACGACGTCGGCACGACATTGAGTTTTAATCCCAGGCTATCCGCAACCAGTCGGGCAATATCCACCTCGCTGCCGAGCAGGGTTTTGTTGTCATCGGAAAATACCGTCAGCGGCGGAGAGTTCTGCGCCGCCACGGCCACGGTAAAGGAGCCCGGCACTACAAAGTGATGTCCCGCGGGCAGTTGCGCGATGGCGTCAGGATTCTTCACCGTATTAATCGGCGCTTTATTGGCTTCCAGGCTGACGCGCTGGCCGTTATAGGACACGCTGGTGCCTTCAGCCAGCGCATGGCTGCTGGCGGTCAGAATAAGCAGGGCAAGAAGACGCGATGTTTTTTTCATGACGCAGGCTCTTATTGTGAGGTGAACTGATTAACGGGTTGCTTCAGGGCGAAGCTGTCTCGCAGCGTACTGCCCGGGTAGTCGCGGCGCGTCAGGCCGCGAGCCTGCAGAATCGGCACCACGCGGTCAACAAACCGTTCAAAGGTGTCGGGTGTGCCGCCATTGATAATGAAGCCGTCTGTGGCGTGGGTTTCGAACCAGAGCTGCAGGCCATCCGCGACCTCTTCCGGCGTACCGTGAAACAGCGGACGTGGCGTTGCGGCTTCCAGTGCCGCCTGGCGCAGCGTATGGCCATGCTGCTGTGCTTTGCGTTTGATCTCGTCGGTGGTGCTGCGGAAGCTGTTCTGACCAATGTCGCCGATGTCCGGGAACGGCTGATCCAGCGGATATTGAGAAAAGTCGTGGTGGTCAAAGAAACGACCAAGGTAGTTAAGGGCATCGGTAATCGATACCAGCGCCGCCGTGGTCTGATACTGGCGCTCTACGTCTTCCGCATCATCGCCCACGATCACGCTGACACCCTGGAAGATGTGAAGATCCTCTGGCTGACGACCGTTCGCTACCAGCTGCTGTTTCACATCCTGATAAAACGCCTGCGCTTCTTCGCGGGTGGGCTGATGGGTAAAGATGGCGTCAGCATGACGCGCCGCCAGCTTTTTACCGTCGTCGGACGCACCCGCCTGGAAGATAATCGGACGGCCCTGCGGCGTGCGGGCGATGTTTAGCGGTCCCTGCACCTGGAAGAAGTCGCCATGATGATCGAGCGTGTGCAGCTTCGCCGGATCGAAGAACTGCCCGCTCTCCTTGTTGCGCACAAAGGCATCCTGCTCCCACGAATCCCACAAGCCTTTCACTACCTGCAGATACTCGTCGGCAATGCGGTAACGCAACGCGTGTTCCGGGTGTTTCTCGCGGGAAAAGTTTTTGGCGGAACCCTCCAGCGGCGAGGTAACAACGTTCCAGCCCGCACGCCCGCCGCTGAGGTGATCGAGGCTGGCAAACTGACGCGCTACCGTGAACGGCTCGCTATAAGAAGTGGAAACGGTGCCGACCAGCCCCAGATATTCTGTAACGCCCGCCAGTGCAGAGAGCAGCGTCAGCGGTTCAAAACGATTGAGAAAGTGCGGGATCGATTTCTCATTGATAAACAACCCGTCGGCAACAAACAGAAAATCGAGCTTGCCCTGCTCCGCCTTGCGGGCGATTTTTTTGGCGTACTCCAGATTAATACTGGCATCGGCCTGCGCCGCGGGATGGCGCCAGGCAGACATGTTTCCCGATGCGCCATGCAGAATAGTGCCCAGCCGAAGTTGTCTTGTGGTCATGATGCTCTCTCTTTTTTAGTCGTAGCGATGCCCGACGAGGGTTGTCAGAACCCCCGTGTTTTGGCGGGCTGCAGATGAATTCAGTTCAGAATGGCGTCCCGACATCGCGCATTGAGGTGTTGCAGCGCCTGGCGTGCCAGTCGGGCGAAGTAGTCGGCGGCGGGGGCAATCAGCGCCTCATCCGGGGTAAAACTGGCATGGTGCAGACCAAAATCACTGGCGCTGCCGATACTGACAAACGCGCCTGGCACCTGTTGCAGATAGAACGCAAAATCCTCACCCAGCAGATGCAGTTCGGCGGACTGCACCCGATAGCCAGCCTGCTGCGCGACGTCACTGCTGAAGGTTGCCCAGTGCGCATCGTTGATTAGCACTGGCGGGCCGGGCTGCCAGCTCAGGGTCGCCTGCGCGCCATTGGCTTCAGCAAAGTGCTCAACCAGCGTACGCACCCGCTGTTCCAGTTCGGCACGCAGTTGTAAATCGTGCGTGCGGGCGGTGCCGCCAAACTCAACGCCGCCCGGCAATACGTTCCAGCTTTTGCCGCCGTCGATGCGGGTAATGCTCAGCACCAGACTGTCCAGCGCACTAAAGCTGCGGCTGGTGAGTCCCTGTAAGGCCTGAATGATCTGGCTGGCGGTGACAATACTGTCCACGCCCTGCTCCGGATACGCGGCATGTGCGCCTTTGCCGGTGACGCGAATAATAAATTTGTCCGTATTGGCGTAAAACGCCCCGCTGCGGGTAGCAAACGTACCAACAGGCAGTGAAGGCTCGTTGTGCATACCGAAAATAGCCTGCACCTCATCCAGCACGCCCGCCTCGATAAACTGGCGTGCTCCGCGAGCAATCTCTTCAGCGGGCTGAAAGAGGATGCGCACCCGACCAGGCAACTGATCGGCCTGGTCGTTAAGCTGTAACGCCGCGCCTAGCATCACAGCGCTATGGAGGTCGTGACCGCAGGCGTGCATCACACCGGGATGACGGGAGTGAAAACGCACACCGCTCGCTTCATGGATTGGCAACGCATCGATGTCGGCGCGCAGGGCGATGACGGTCTCTCCGCTGCCAATTTCCGCCACAAGACCCGTCTCAAGGGGATAGTCGAGCAGCCTGATGCCCGACGCCTGCAACCAGCCCCGCAGCCGGGCGGTGGTGGCGAACTCCTGACCCGACAGCTCTGGCCAGGTGTGCAGTTCACGCCGCCATTCAATCAGTTGTGATGCATTGCTCATGATGACTCTCCACTCAGACTCAGGCTGCAACCAGATGATGCGTAGCCAGCAACTCCAGTGACTGCAGGCGGGCAACCGGCTCGGTAATCGGCGTGTCGATAACGAACTCATCAATGTCGAAATTATGGTGCAGCGCATCAAGCTGGGCATGAACCTGTGCTGCGGTGCCTTTCAGCAGTGACGGTGTGCGCGGCTCAATCTGATAATCGCGATATCCACCCTGCCGCACATAGCGCTCAGCCTGTTCCAGACTCGCGACGTTAACGCCAGGTCCGCCTTTCACCGACACATGATAATGACGCAGCGTGGAAACCAGCAGGTCAGCCTGGGCGGGCGAGTCGGCCACCACTACCTGAACAGCCACCAGAGCGCGCTGGCCGTTACTGAGGTGAGAGAAAGTACTCAGTGCATGCTCCAGCAACTGGCGGTCGCCATTGAGATGAGCTGCAAAGACAAACTGCCAGCCCAGACTTGCCGCCAGCCGGGCGCTCTCTTCACTGGCGCCCAGCAAAAATCGGTTAGCAGGACGTGATGGCAGCGGCGTCGCGGCTAAACCTTCGACATCAGGCTGCGCCTGTGTGGGTTTAAGCCAGCTATCCAGCAGTTGAAGCTGTTCGGCAAAGCTCCCTTTTTTAGCCGCATCGACACCCTGTTGCAGTGCATGTGTGGAAAGTGGCAGTCCGCCCGGCGCTTTGCCCACACCAATATCAATGCGGCCCGGTGCCAGTGAGGCGAGCAGGTTAAAGTTTTCCGCCACTTTATACGGGCTGTAGTGCTGCAACATCACCCCGCCCGATCCGACGCGAATATGTCGGGTCTGGGCAATGATCCAGGCAATCAATACCTCAGGTGAAGGACTGGCCAGCTGCGCGGTGTTGTGATGTTCCGCCAGCCAGAAGCGGTGATAACCCCACTCCTCTGCTAGCTGTGCCAACTGCAGCGTACGCTGCAGTGCTGCTACAGGCGACTCGCCCTGCAGCACGGGCGCCTTATCTAACAGACTTAATCGATATGCCATTCACCTGGTCCTTGTTCATTCCGGTTGCGGACCAGTGTGCTGCGCAGTCGATAATTGGTAAAACATCATATTGTTTTATGCTTTATTGAATTCGTCATAATGGGGAACAGTGAGAAGTGAAAGAGGGAAAACGGGCTCTGAAACAGGGAATCAGGCAGATATTTTGCGTATAACGTTTTTCGATGCCTGATATTCAGGTGAGTAAAATCGGCGAACTGGCAAAGGTCTGCAGAAAATCGTCTTACGTATGGAGAGATGACAGTTGTTATTAGCCGCGACTGCAGGAATTTCATTCATCAGGGATGGAGCATTATTGAGTCGACTCTTAACGGGGCAGAAAAATGAGACAGGAAAATAAGTCTTGTAAGCATTCGTACAAGTCAGAGGCTACACAGCATGTAGCCTCCGGAATATTGTTAACTGGCCGTAACCTGGCTGATCATTACGCCCTTGATGGTGCTGTTTTCACGATAATATTGAAGGCAATTCAACTGAGTAAATTCTCCGTATCGACGTGAATCATTGCAATATTGGTTAATTTTCCCTTCTGGCTTACTGGAGAACATCGAGAACAGAGTGTCTGAAGATGCATTGAGTAAAGGGATGCCTGTAACAGAGACATTCAAATACCCTTGATATTCAGAACACTCTTTTTTCGTTCCCTCGCTCGCAATGGCTATCGTCGTTAAGTCTCCCTGCCCCATCTCGTTATCTGAAATAAACCAGAAGTTTACATTTCTGGATGTCAGGCAGAACCACGATGCCTGATTATCGTGGTTAACTACAGCTCCGGTTTGTTTTGCAATGTCTTCAAGGCGGCTAAACTCCATGGCAAAAAGCCTGTCACCAATGATTACTTCGGGAACTAATTCTTTGCGTGTGTCGTGATAAGTGACTGATGATTTGTCATCATAATAACTGGCGCCGAAGCCAGTCATCTGAGCAGCCATCACAGCAGGAGAAAATATTGTAATGATAAGAAGTGATTTCATTTAACATTTAACTCCCTGTCACCACTTGCCCATATGCTTTTTCGTACACTGAGTGAAGCGATTATACAACCTTCAGATGAATCCGGTGGATGCTTCTTGCTTGCTCCATGAATACGAAACGCAGAGCGGCCACACATGGCATTGCTCAGAGCGGGTGTGAGATCGAGAGTATATTTTCCGGTGTGAACTGAATTATGCGGAGAACCAATGGTATAATTACCCTTGGGTAGTGGGCCTTTGCTGCTTACACATTCCTGAAAAAAATCATTCTTATAACCTGTCGCCCCGGCGTAATCTGCGGTGTATGTTTCACCATTGCGGCTGAAGGTGTGTGATGTGACATCATATTTCCATGCCATTATCCATTCCTCTCATTCCATGAATCAGAATAAATGACATTACCGTCCAGATAATGCCATGTAATTTTTTTATAGGAAAAATCAATAAACTCAACATGATTGTGCCTGGCCCACTGGTGTTTTTTAACATCCATCATCAGGGAATTTACTTCTGTAACCTTAATGTTCTCAAGGCTGGTTCGAAAATACTCCTCCTCCTGTCCGTTATTATTTATTCTATAGAATTTAAATACTGCTGACTTTAGTGTTTGCCCCGTAGACAGGGCTTTGTAAAGCCAGGGAGAAGAACTATCAATTTCTTTCATAAATGAGAATGAACTATGTAAGCATTTTGCGGTGATTTTTCCGGTTAAAGTCTCTGTAGGTTGTTCAATAGAGTGCATTAGTTCGCTAACTTCTATACTTCCCTCTCTGCCTTTTACATCAACGCTTCCTTTTATGGTCTTACCACTATCATCCATAAGCCATAGCTAAACTGGAATAGCCATTACTAACTCCCTTTTATTATCAGACAGTGTAATAATCATCTGTTATATCTTTTTAGCAAGAGAGTATTGGAAGATTTTTTGATATCAATCAAGTGATGGCATTTCTTTGGATTTTAGTGAAAAAACAAGTTAAGTCATCGAGTAATTACTCATGTAAATTAAAATCATAATGATATTGAACAATTTTATTTTTAGATGAAAGATCATTTTGTCTGATGATACCGAAAGCGGCTGATTAAAGCATGCTGCCTGGCATACTTGCTTACACGCCAAAGCGCAAACTCTATCCCGGAGTCAGCTGATTCAGGATCGCTTGCCTGTTGATGTCTGCGCAAAGTAATAGCGTTGATATACGTAAAAACAGGTGTCTAAAGCGTATTTTCTAAGGCCGTTGCGAGTTTTGTTTCAACGGGAAAAAGCGGGTGTTGATAAGCGCCACATTCACTTCACAGGGAACGCCGTCGTCGAGATAAACGGTTTCATTGAGCTGAATGACAGCATCCCCTTCCGCTAAATTAAGCAGAGTCAGCGTCTGTGAATCAGCGAGATTCACGGCCGTCAGATGCTGATCCCTGAGCTGCACTTTCTTACCGGTAACCTCTTCAATATAGCCATATTTTGAGACCTCCAGCTTGCTGAATTCCAGGCTATTAAACATATTCACCGGCAGGTGAATATGTTCCAGAGCCACGGGGATATCATCGAAACACATCAGGCGTAAAATTTTATAAATCTGATCGCTGTTTTTAATACGGAGCGCCTGCGCCATATCGGCTGAAGGGACTTTAATTATGCTGACCGAAATGATTTTCCTGACGCCTTTATGCCCCTTTCGTTGCGCCTGAAAATCAAACGGTGAAAGCACATGATATCTGTGCGCCTGACTGCTCACTTCAGTAGAGCCCACAAAGATACCTGAACCTTTGACGCGATAAATTCTCTGCTGCTCAACCAGAATACGTGTCGCTTCACGAACCGTCGCACGGGTAATGCCGATATTTTTTGCGATGGATATTTCGGTATCCAGCTTTTCTCCGGGGAGAAGGCCATCATCCTTAATTTTATTGAGGATGTAATCAACAACCTCTTTTTGCTTTTCTGTGATGCCATCAGCCATCGAATGTCTTCCTGTATGCGTGAAGGTGGAACGCCATCAATCCGTATCAGTACAGTTCTGCCTGACATTGCCGGATAAGTACTAATTCGGCGACCTGAATATGTGACCAACTTATCAAGTTGGCACTGATGTTAAGGCTGTTCAGCGATATTTTGACTTTACAGGTTGTGTCCATACACATCGAGGGACATCATCAGGATGACTAGACATCTTCAACATGTACAGATGTGATGACGAAGATGAAATACAACCTTACGTCCACGGTCAGCAACTAACTTTCTCGTAACACTATGAGAAGAGGCTTTTTTAATCATCTTAAGCCCTTCATTATCCTGAGCTTCGGTTGTCAGCAGGCTCAGTTAAAAAGTGGTGAAGCAGGAGTTTTAAAAAACTGACTGTACATACTCAGGCATTTTGAGGGAGATCAAAGCGATGTCACACCTGGCGAAGTGGTTAAACAATGAGAAAGTCCAGTACGTTGAACGCGTTGCGGACTGGCAGGAAGCGATAGCGATAGCCGGGCGACCTCTGCTCAGTGAAGGCGCAATATCGCAGGATTATATTGATGCCATTATTCGACAGAAAGAGGAGATCGGTCCCTTTTTTGTTATCGCGCCGCAGATTGCCATGCCTCACGCGCGCCCGGAACAGGGCGCGCACAAACTGGGTTTGTCGATTGTGCTGCTGGGCACACCTGTAAATTTTGACTCTGAAGAGAACGATCCGGTAAAGGCGATTTTTATGTTTGCGGCACCGGACAGTAATAGCCATATCGAAATGATTTCCCAGCTGGCGGAAGTGCTGTCCGATGAAGAGATCATGGCTCGGATCTTTAATGCGAGCAGCCAGGACGCGCTCATGACGATTTTATCAGACGTCTGATCCGCCCGTTAAAAGCGACTTGTAATCAACAGTTAATGAGGTTTGATATGAAGATTATGGCAGTGTGTGGTTCAGGCCTGGGCAGCAGCTTTATGATGGAAATGAACATCAAAAAAGTGCTTAAAACAATCGGCGTTGAAGCGGAAGTTGAACATTCAGATCTTGGTTCTGTTACGCCTGATGTGGCGGATGTTTTTGTGATGGCAAAAGATATTGCCTACAGCGCAAACCTGCCGGAACAGAAGGTCATCATCATCAACAATATTATCGACCTGAAAGAAGTGGAGCAAAAAATACGCGAGTATTTTGAGAAAAACTGACGCTAATAATCAGATAAACGCCTTACCTCGAGGTTAATATGTTTACTCAAAATCTTTTGCAGTTCGTCGTCGATGTACTGAAAGTGCCCTCAATCCTGGTCGGACTGGTGGCATTTTTCGGACTGATTGCGCAGAAAAAGCCGTTTCCAGATGTGATTAAGGGCACGGTAAAAACTATTCTGGGCTTTCTGGTGCTGGCAGGTGGCGCGACCGTTCTGGTCGGTTCCCTGACGCCACTGGGCGACATTTTCAAACATGCGTTTGATGTTCAGGGCATCATTCCAAATAACGAAGCAATGGTCTCTATCGCGCTGGCTAAATATGGCGCGCCAACCACCATGATCATGGCCTTCGGCATGGTTGCCAACATTGTGGTTGCCCGATTCACCCGACTCAAATATATCTACCTGTCAGGACATGTGACGTTTTACATGGCCTGTATGATCGCGATTATTTTATCGGTTGCTGGTTTTGAAGGTATTCAGCTTATTTATACCGGGTCACTGCTGTTAGGTATTCTGATGGCCACCTTCCCGGCTATCGCTCAGCCCTATATTCGCAAGATCATCGGAGGTGACCATGTCGCGCTGGCGCATACCGGGACAATAGGTTATGTCTTATCAGGTTGGATCGGCTCTTTAGTTGGTAAAGGTTCGAAATCCACCGAAGAGATGAATATGCCAAAAAACCTGAGTTTTTTGCGCGACAGTACAATCTCTATCTCCCTGACGATGATGATTATTTACTTAATCCTGTCGGTGTCTGCCGGTAAAGAGTACGTAGAGTCTAACTTCAGCAATGGTCAGAACTACCTCGTTTACTCCTTCATTCAGGCCATTACCTTTGCCGCAGGCGTCTTTATTATTCTGCAGGGCGTGCGTTTAATTCTGGCTGAAATCGTTCCGGCCTTTACCGGCTTTTCAGAAAAACTGGTGCCGGAAGCCAGACCCGCGCTCGATTGCCCGATTGTCTTCCCCTATGCGCCGAATGCGGTGCTGGTTGGCTTTATCTCCAGCTTTGTCGGTGGCCTGGTCGGACTGTTTGTCCTGGGTCAGCTGCATTGGGTCTTGATTCTGCCGGGTGTTGTTCCTCACTTCTTCTGTGGTGCGACAGCTGGCGTGTTTGGTAATGCGACCGGCGGCAAACGCGGAGCAATCTGTGGCGCCTTCGCTCATGGCCTGTTAATCACCTTCCTGCCTGTCGCCCTGTTGCCGGTGCTCGGACAGATTGGACTGACAAACACCACTTTCTCGGATACGGACTTTGGCGTAACAGGCATCCTGCTCGGTAATATGGCGCACTTTATGGATAAGGGAACCATTACCCTGATTATCATCGGCATTTTTGGCCTGCTTGTGGTTTATAACTTCATGGCCAAAAAGAAAGTTCCTGCTGAAACAAATGAAGTGTAATCAGCCGCTGTAATGCTAACCGGAAAAGGCCCTCCGCCTTTTCCGGTTTTTCACACCCGACCAGACTGACCGAACCCCCGGTATTCCCACACTTACTGGCTGCAGCGCGCCGATCCTGATATCGATTAATGTCATTTCTCCCCTTTGTTTTGCCCGTACGCTGACGCACAACGCCACTGCTCCCCTCATTTCTGGTTCAACCCGGTCCTGATTTTCCATAAAAAAAGGACTATTCCGAACGTAAAAAGTGATCTGAATCACATTTTCAACATTAGACATACTAATAAATAAAATTTAACAACAAAACAATTGAATGATAATGATTAACATTTACACTCTCATCCGCATATAAGAAAGCGTTAAACGCTGCCAAATCCACAAATAATATGCGGTATTTTCTCTTTTTAAGGTGAAAACCCTAACCCACGTAATGGTCAGGGTTTTTATCTGGTTAGTTAGTTTTATGTTTACTGGAGTTGTTGAGCGGATTTCTAACGCTGCTGACGTGGTGTCGGCAGGGTCACTGATATTCACGCACAGGAACTGAAAATGCTTTTACGCTCATCCACTCAGACGGCACTGGACCTCGCGCCAGCCTCCAATGCCAGCGGAGCCGAAACGGCTATTTTTAACGATCAGCAACTGGCGGCGTGGTCGCAGCAGACTCAGGAGGTGCTGGCGCTGATGACGCGCACCGTTACTGGCGTAGAGAAGCCTTTCAGCGGGATTCTGCCCCACGAACTGGCGGCGGCGTTCAGCGATGTCGATCTCGATCGTCCGCTGGGCAATAACGATGACGCGCTGGCAGAGCTGAGTCAGCTCTATCTGCGTGACGCCGTCTGGTTCCACCACCCTAAATACCTGGCGCATCTGAATTGCCCGGTCGTGCTGCCCTCTCTGATGGCCGAGCAGATTATGGCGGCAGTGAACAGTTCGGTCGATACCTGGGATCAGAGTGCCGGCGGCACGCTGATTGAGCAGAAGGTGATCGACTGGACGCTGGGCCGTATTGGTCTGCCTGCCGGATCGGATGGGATCTTTACCAGCGGCGGCACCCAGTCCAATCTGATGGCAATGCTGCTGGCGCGTGACAGCTGGTGCGCGGAACATCATCCGGGGCATCTGATCAAACATCGCGGCCTGCCGGAGACAGCGCCGAAGTGGCGGGTATTTACCTCGAAACTCAGCCACTTCAGCATTCAGAAGTCGATGGCGATTCTGGGTCTGGGCTATGACGCGGTTATCGCCGTTGATCACGACGACCACTACCGAATGGACGCAAAATGCCTGGAAAAAGAGATCGCACGCTGCCGCAGTGAAGGGCTAATCCCGATTGCCGTAGTCGCCACCAGCGGCACCACAGACTTTGGCAGCATCGATCCGCTGCCCGAAATCGCCCGTCTCTGTGACGATTACGGTCTCTGGATGCATGTTGACGCCGCTTACGGCTGCGGCCTGCTGGTTTCTGAGAATCATCGCGCACGGCTTAACGGCATTGAGCATGCTGACTCCGTCACTGTCGATTATCACAAATCGTTCTTCCAGACTGTCAGCTGTGGCGCCTTCTTTGTGCGCGACAGTCATGACCTGAAGCATGTCACGCACCATGCAGATTACCTGAATCCACTCAGCGCTCAGCAGGAAGGCACGCCCAATCTGGTGAACAAAAGTATTCAGACCACCCGCCGTTTTGACGCCCTGAAGATGTGGCTGACACTGCGTGTGATGGGCCCCGCGGCGCTGGGTGACGCCTTCGATACGCTGATAGATCTGACCCAGGCCACGCACCAGCTGTTAACGGCGCATCCTGCCATTGAAGTGCTGCATGCGCCTGAGCTGACGACCCAGATTTTCCGCTACGTTCCCGGCAAACATGCCAGCGACGCGCAGATCGACGAGATCAACGCTGCCATCCGTAAAGCGCTGTTCCGTTCCGGTAATGCGGTGATTGCGGGCACAAAAGTCGACGGGCGTCAGTATCTGAAATTTACCCTGTTAAATCCCACCACGACCACTGCCGACATTGAAGATGTACTGAGCCTGATTGCGCACTATGGCCGCGAACAGGTGCGTGCCTCTGCGCTGAGCGCGGCGAATCATGGAGAGATCTGAAATGAATAATCCTGTTTACGATTTTATTGGTATCGGCATCGGCCCGTTCAACCTGAGCCTGGCCTGTCTGAGCGAGCCGGTTGAGGGGCTGAATGGTCTCTTCCTGGATGAGAATCCGGGCTTTGACTGGCACACCGGCATGATGCTGGAAAATGCTCATCTTCAGACGCCGTTTATGGCCGACCTGGTGACGCTTGCCGACCCCACCAGCCCGTATAGTCTGCTCAACTACATGAAGGAAAAGGGAAAGTTATACTCTTTTTATATCCGTGAAGATTTCTTCCTGATGCGCAAAGAGTATAACCAGTACTGCCAGTGGGCCAGCTCGCGGCTCTCCAATCTGCGCTGGAACAGTCATGTCGAGTATGTCAGCCATGATGAGGCCACCGGGATCTATCATCTTCAGGTGACCGACACCCGAACGGGTGAAAAACTGCGCTATCAGGCGCGTCATCTGGTTCTCGGCACCGGGCCTAAAGCCTGGATGCCAGCGTGCAGCCAGCCGCATCGTCAGCGCCTGACGCACTCCAGCCACTATCTGGCTAACAAAGCAGAACTGCAGCAGAAGCGTTCAATTACCGTACTGGGCAGCGGCCAGAGCGCCGCAGAAATTTACTACGACCTGCTGACCGATATTGACCGCTTTGGTTATCAGCTCAACTGGATCACCCGCGCGCCGCGCTTCTATCCGCTGGAGTACACCAAGCTCACGCTGGAGATGACCTCACCAGAGTGGGTCGACTATTTCCACGCCCTGCCCGCCACCACCCGTGATGAGCTGAATGCGCGCCATAAGAATCTCTACAAAGGCATCAACAGCAGCTTAATCAATGACATTTATGACCTGATGTATGTCAAACAGCTCGACGGCGATCTCAACGTCAACCTGTTTACCCACTCGGCGCTGACCGCGATGCGCTGGCTGCCGCAGGGCGAATTCGAGCTGACGCTACATCAGGAGGAGCAGGATTGCACCTTCACCCGTCGCTCTGAAGGACTGGTGATGGCGACCGGCTATCACTATCAGCCACCAATGTTTTTAGAGGGCATTACCGCACGCCTGCGCTGGGATGACAAAGGCCGCTACGACGTGCAGCGCAACTACAGCATCGATCATCATAATCAGATTTTCGTACAGAACGCCGAACTGCATACCCACGGCTTTGTCACGCCGGACCTCGGCATGGCTTGCTACCGCAACTCTGTACTGCTGCGTGAACTGACCGGACGCGAGGTCTATCCGATTGAGCGCCAGATCGCCTTCCAGACCTTCCCGGCAAAATCGGAGCACTGAGATGAAATCACTAACACTGTTCAGTGCCGACCGCCCCGCAGGACGGTTTACCCTGAGACCGATGCTTGAGAGTGATGCGCCGCTAATCCACAGCTGGGTTACCCGCGATTACGCCCGCTTCTGGGGCATGCAGCAGCAGAGCCTGGAGCAGGTCGCGGCGTTCTACCAGACGCTGACGGCAACGGATCCCCATGCAGCGCTGATTGGCTGCTGCAATGATCAGCCCGTCTGCCTGATTGAGTGCTACCGCGCCTGTGACGACGAGGTTGGCAAGTTTTATCCGGCCGCGTCCGATGATTACGGCATGCATATTCTGATTGCCCCAGCCAGCCAGCCGATCAAAGCCTTTAGCTGGCAGGTCTTCACGCTGGTGATGGACTACATGTTCAGCCGTCCAGAGGTGCGTCGCGTGGTGGTCGAGCCAGACGTGCGCAATGAAAAAATTCACGTGCTGAATAAACGCGCCGGATTCCGCTACCAGCACACCATCGACATGGGCCATAAAACCGCCTGGCTGGCCTTTTGCCAGCGGGAAGATTATCAACACGCGTTACAGCAGGAGTCGCAGACCATGAACATTCCCCCTTCACTGACCGACGGCACGCATCTGACGGGCGACCACTGGGCGCAGGCAAACCGCATGCTGATCCGCAAGGCAATTGCTGAGTTCGCGCATGAAAAAATCATTGCGCCGCAGGAAACGGGCGATGGCAGTTATCAGCTGGCGGTGCCGGGCGGTGAAGCAACTTACCATTTCCGGGCGTCGCGGCTGGCGCTGGATCACTGGGAGATCGACGCAGATGCCCTGCGCAAGCAGGAGAACGGTCACGCGCTGCCGCTGGATGCGCTGAAGTTTATCGTGGAGTTCAACGGTGAGATCGGGATTCCGCAGGCGCTGCTGGCAACTTACATGGAAGAGATCAGCAGCACGCTGTGCAGCAGCGTTTATAAGCTGCAGAAGAATAACCCCGACAGCCAGGCGCTGGTCGCAGCTGATTTCCAGACGGTAGAAGCGGCGATGACCGAAGGCCATCCCTGCTTTGTTGCCAACAACGGACGTATTGGCTTCGATGCACAGGACTATCTGGCCTATGCGCCGGAAGCAGCCGCGCCCGTGCATCTTATCTGGGTCGCGGTCCACCGCCGCAACGCCCATTTCTCCAGCCTCAGCGAGCTGAGCTATGAGCAGCTGATGCGTGATGAGCTGGGCGACACTACCGTGGAACAGTTCAATGCGCAGCTGATAAAGAAAGGGCTGGCGACAGAGGACTATATCCTGATGCCGGTACATCCGTGGCAGTGGCAGAACAAACTGCTGACCGTGTTTGCAGCGGACATCGCTAATCACGATATTGTTTATCTCGGCACCGGCGACGACGCATACCAGGCGCAGCAGTCCATCCGCACCTTCTTTAACCGCAGCCAGCCTGAAAAGCGTTACGTGAAAACCGCGCTGTCAGTACTTAACATGGGCTTTATGCGCGGCCTGTCGCCCTATTACATGGCGACAACACCCGCGATAAACGGCTGGCTGGAACAACTGGTGGCGGGCGATGACTGGCTGAAACGCTGTGATTTCCGCATCCTGCGTGAAGTTGCGTCGGTTGGCTATCACAACCGCTACTACGAGCAGGCCATCAAAGGCGACTCCGCCTATAAAAAGATGTTTGCTGCGCTGTGGCGCGATAATCCAGCCGCCAGCCTGCAACCAGGCCAGCGTCTGATGACGATGGCCTCTTTCCTGCACGTCGATCACCACCAGCAGCCACTGCTGCCCGCGCTGATCGCGGACTCCGGTTTACCTGCGAAGCAGTGGATTGAACGCTATCTGACCTGCTATCTCAGCCCGCTGCTGCACTGCTTCTACCAGCACGATCTGGTGTTTATGCCGCACGGTGAAAACCTGATCATGTTGCTGGAAAACAACGTGCCGGTCAGCGCCTATATGAAGGATATCGGCGAAGAGATCGCCGTGATGAACCCTGACGCGGTGCTGCCGGAAGGCGTGCAGCGCCTGGCCGTCGAGGTGCCGGAGGAGCTTAAGTTGCTCTCTATCTTCACCGATGTGTTTGACTGCATCTTCCGCTTTATCAGCGCGATTCTCGATCAGTCAGAGACGCTGCCGGAAGACGATTTCTGGCAGGCAGTGGCGCAGTGCGTGAAGGATTACCAGCAGGCGCATCCGGAGCATGCGACTAAGTTCGCGCGCTATGACATGTTCGCGCCTGAGTTTACCCGCTCCTGCCTGAACCGCCTGCAGCTGGCGAATAACCAGCAGATGATCAACCTTTCCGATCCCGCCGAGAACCTTAAGTTCGCCGGTACGCTGGTCAACCCGATTGCCCGCTGGCGTTAACAGTTACACTGTCACTCGATTATTATGCGGTCACCCTGGTGGCCGCTTTTTTTAATGGTTTTATTGCAGGAATCTTTAATGGCTTCTTTTCAACCGCTGGCAACGCTGACCCGGCGACATCTGATCTTTCCGCTTTCTCTGGTGCTGTTCGAGTTCGCCACCTATATCGCCCATGACATGATCCAGCCCGGCATGCTGCTGGTGACGCAGGAATTCAAGGTCGGCCCGGAATGGGTTTCCACCTCGCTGACCGCCTATCTGTTCGGTGGCATACTGCTGCAGTGGCTGCTGGGTCCGCTCTCGGATCGCATCGGGCGGCGTCCGGTACTGCTCAGCGGCGTGGCCTTTTTTATGCTCTCCTGCATCGCGACCCACTGGGTGCAAAGCATTGAGCAGTTTGTCCTGCTGCGGTTTCTGCAGGGGATCAGCCTCTGCTTTATCGGTGCGGTGGGTTACGCAGCGGTGCAGGAGGCGTTCACGGAGTCGCTGAGCATCAAAATGATGGCGCTGATGGCCAACGTCGCCTTGCTCGCCCCGCTGGCTGGGCCGCTGGCAGGCGCGGCTTTTCTGACCGTGGGAGAATGGCGCACCCTGTTCTGGCTGATTGGCGCGGTTGCGGCGCTGGCGCTGGCCGGGCTGTGGTATGCCATGCCTGAAACGGCGGGCGATCGTCAGAAACCGCTGTCGCTGCGATCGATCATCAGTGGTTACGCGGCGTTGCTGAAGGATCGTCAGGTGATGCGTGGTTCACTGGCTATCGGACTGGTCACCGTACCCTGCATCGCCTGGGTGGCGCTATCACCCGTGATTTTGATCCACGGCGCGCAATTCAGCCGCATCGACTATGCCCTGCTTCAGCTGCCGGTCTTTGCCGCGATGATTGCGGGCAACCTGACGCTGGGCCGCTTATGCAGCCGTCTGCCGATTGAACAGCCGATACGGCTTGGTGCCTGGCCAGTAGTCTGCGGACTGGCTATTGCGGCGGTCGCTACCCTGCTGGAACCGCAAAGTTATCTGTGGCTCACCGCCGGAATGAGTCTTTACGGCTTCGGTACCGGGCTGATTAACGCCGGACTGTATCGCATGACACTCTATTCAAGCAGCGCCGGAAAAGGCAGCGTGGCGGCAATGCTGGGCATGGTAAGCATCCTGATTATTGCGCTGGGCATTGAAGCCGCCAAAACCGCGTATTTCAGCTTTGGAACCGGCGGCTTTAGCCTGGTGAACCTGATCTGCGGGTTGCTGTGGCTGGGTCTGGTGAGTGCGTTCCTGCGTGCCGGACAGCGTAAATTATGTGCCGAATTGTAATAACGCCCCCGCTTGCCGTTAAGAAAATATAATCCCGCGGAATGGCAGATGTTTATTTGCCATTCCGTACATTCAAACCATTCATAAATTCCCACCCACTCCCGCATTTATTATTTTCAGATAAGCTTTGACCAAATCGTTACTTTATCTGTGTGTTGCGTCATTCGATGATGATTCCGCCTGCTGAGGCAATTGATAACAAAGGAATTCACCATGACGACGTTATTTCCCCTTAAACCACGCGCACAGACGCTGGTTTTTACCTTACTTACTGGGATTCTCACCTTTAATGCAGTGGCCGCGCCGGTTAAAGGCGGCACGCTGATTTATCTTGAACAGCAGGCACATACAAACCTTTATCCGCCAGCCGGGGGCTTTTACCCTAATGGCGGCATTCTCAATCAGATCACCGATAAATTAACCTGGCAGAATCCTGAAACTTTACAGGTTGAACCCTGGATTGCGGAAAGCTGGACCACCAATGCCGATAAAACGGAATACACCTTTAAATTACGTCCGGGTGTGACTTTTTCCGACGGCACACCATTAGATGCCAACGCGGTGGCGAAAAACTTTGATACCTACGGGCTGGGAAATAAAGCGCTGCGCCTGCCGGTTTCAGAAGTGATTAATAACTACGACCACAGTGAAGTGATTGATCCGCTGACGGTGAAGTTTTATTTCAAAAAACCCTCGCCTGGATTTTTGCAGGGCACCGCCACCATTGGCTCCGGCCTGGTGTCGCTGAGTACCCTGGCACGCAGTTTCGATCAGCTGGGTGATGCCCGGCATATCATTGGTTCCGGACCATTTGTGGTCAGTGATGAGAAGCTCGGTCGCGAAGTGGATCTGGTGGCGCGCAAAGCGTACCAGTGGGGCCCGAAAAACATCAGGCAGCAGGGTCCGGCTAACCTCGACGGAATTAAAGTTATTGTGACGCCGGAAGACAGCGTGCGCATCGGTGCGCTGCTGGCGGGCCAGGCGGGCCTCATCCGTCAGGTGCAGGCTTATGATGAGAAGCAGGCGAAAGATCAGAACTTCCCGGTTTATGCCGCGCCGACCCGTGGCGTCAACGACAGCCTGAGCTTCCGTCCTGATAATCCGCTGGTGAGTGATATCCGGGTGCGTCAGGCGCTGCTGCACGCCACCAATGCGAAGCAGGTGGTTGAAACGCTCTTCTCTCCCAACTATCCGCAGGCAACCTCGGTCGTCGCGACCACCGCTGCCGGCTACGTCAATCTGGCGGACAAACTGACGTTTGATCTGGCGAAAGCGAAGGCATTGCTCGACCAGGCGGGCTGGAAACCGGGCGCAGATGGCATCCGTGAAAAAGCGGGCCAGCGACTGGCTCTGACCGTCTATGAATCCCTGCCGCAGCCGCAGAACAAAGAGGTGCTGCAACTGGTCGCGCAGCAGTGGCGACAGGCGGGGGTTGCCCTCACTGTGAAAGCCGGTGATGCAGGCAGCAAAACGCTGGATAACCTGGATCCTCTGAAAACGCCGCTGAATGTCACGGAAGTTGGCCGCGCCGATCCCGACGTGATTAAAAGCAGCTTCTACCCGGCTAACCGCGACAACCTGCTGCAGAAAGGCGGCTCCAGCGACAAAGTAAAAAACTTCCGTGATGACAAACTCAATCAGCTGCTGGTGGACGTCTCCTCCGAAGTTGATCCGGCAAAACGACTGCAGCTGACCGGTGATGTTCAGCGCTATCTGCTGGACCAGGCCTATGTGATTCCGATCTTTGAAGAGCCGCAGGTTTATGCGGGCGCGCCCTGGCTGAAAGGGGTCAGTTTTGAGGCGGTAGGCCGTCCGGCACTCTATGGTGCCTGGCTGGAAAAACAGTAACCGGAGGTGAGGATGCGCCACTATCTGCTGCAACGCGCCGGTCTGGGACTGCTGGTACTCTGGGCTGCCTTTACCCTGTCATTTGTGCTGTTGCAGGTGCTGCCGGGTGATGCGGTGCTGATAAAGTTTCAGAATCCGGATCTCGGCCTGAGTCCACAGCAGATTGCTGAGATGCGTCAGGCCTATGGCGCAGACAGCCCGCTGTGGCAGCAATATCTGCATACGCTGGCGGCGATGCTGCATGGTGACTTCGGCTATTCGGTGCAGGCGGGCGTACCGGTCAGTGAACTGCTGATCAGCAACCTGCCCGGCACGCTGCGACTGGCGCTGTGCGGATTTCTGCTGGCAACGCTGCTGGCTTTTGTGCTGGCGACCCTCTCCAGACTGCCCGCCCTGCGCTTCCTGCGGAATCTGCTGCAGTCCCTGCCCGCGCTGTTTATCTCCGTGCCGACCTTCTGGCTCGGCATCGCCCTGATTCAGCTCTTCTCATTCCAGCTGCGCTGGATCCCGGTCATCAATCCCTCGCCGTGGCAGGGACTGATTCTGCCCATTATCACCGTCGCCGTTCCGATCTCAGCGCCGCTGGCACAGATTCTGCTGCGCAGCATTGATGAGGTTTCCACCCGACCTTTCGTGGCAGTGGCGCGGGCCAAAGGTGCCAGCGAGCACTATGTCCTCTGGCGGCATATCCTGCGTAACGCGATGCTGCCGGTGCTTACCGTAGCGGGACTGCTGCTGGGGGAACTGATTGCCGGCGCGCTGATTACCGAAACGGTCTTTGGCCTGGGGGGGCTGGGTCAGCTGACGCAGCAGGCGGTGAACAATCAGGATGTGGCGGTGTTGCAGGCGGTAGTGATGATCTCCGCGCTGGGTTTTGTGGTGATCAACCTGCTGGTGGATCTGCTGATGCCGCTGTTTGACCCGCGCTTACAGCTCTTAAGAGGTGCAACATGAGTCTGGTTGATTACGCGGCCGCCCGGCAATCCGTCTCGTCTAAGCGTTACCGCTTCGCGCCGGGCCTGTGGCTGGCCCTATTCGTGATGGTGCTGGCCGTGCTGGCGGCCCTTTTTCCGGCCCTTTTTACCCAGGCTAACCCGCTGGAAGGCATCGCGGGCGCACAGCGACTGGCGCCGCAGGCCGGACACTGGCTCGGCACCGATCAACTGGGCCGCGATCTCTTTTCCCGCATTGTTTACGGCGCGTCACATTCCCTCTCTGCCGCCGTCATATCAGTGGCAATCGGTCTGCTGGCCGGAACCGCGCTAGGCGTCCTGGCGGGAGCCACGGGCGGAAAAACTGAATCGATAGTGATGCGCGCTGTGGATGTATTACTGGCGATCCCCTCGCTGCTGCTCTCCCTGAGCGTGCTGATTCTGCTCGGCTTCGGCACCCTGAATGCCGCGCTCGCAGTGGGCATCGCCTCCATTGCCAGCTTTGCCCGGCTGGCGCGGGCCGAAGTGGTGCGCATTCGCCACAGTGAATATATCGAGGCGGCATATGGCAGTGGCGGCCGCTTTTTCAGCGTGCTGTGGCGTCACATTCTGCCCAATGCACTGACGCCGGTGATCGCCTATGCCGCCCTGCAGTTTGGTCAGGCTATTCTGGCGCTGTCGACCCTGAGTTTTCTCGGCTACGGCACGCCGCCGCCGATTCCGGAATGGGGTCTGTTAATCGCTGAAGGCCGTAATTATCTGGCTACCGCCTGGTGGCTGACCACATTTCCTGGTGTGGTGGTAGTGGCTGTCGTGCTCGCTGCGAACCGCATCAGTCAGCAACTTTCAGGAGGACGCCGATGAGCGCTCAGCCGTTACTCGCCGTCAACAACCTGACGTTAAGCTATCGCCGCGGCAACCAGTGGCAGCCGGTGGTGAATAACGTCAGCTTCGAACTGCACGCCGGTGAGATGGTGGCACTGGTCGGCGAATCCGGTTCCGGCAAAACCACCACGGCACAAGCCATTATGGGCCTGATGGCAGAAAATGGCCGCCGCGAAGCGGGCGAAATCCGGCTCAACGGCGTTGATATCAGCCAGTGGTCACAGAAGCGCGTCGACTCGCTGCGCGGTGCGCGCATCAGCCTGGTGCCGCAGGATCCCGGCAACTCACTGAATCCGGTTAAAACTGTCGGCGAACAGGTGGAGGAGATCCTGCGCCTGCATCTGCGATTACCGGCAGCACAGCGCAAGCAAAGGGTCATTGATCTGCTGACCCGCGTCGGTCTCAGCCACCCGGAACAGCGGGTCAGGCAGTTACCACATCAGCTCTCAGGCGGCATGAAGCAGCGTGTTTTGATCGCTATCGCCCTCGCCCTGCAGCCGGAGATCATTATTGCGGATGAGCCGACCAGCGCACTGGATGTCACGGTGCAGAAGCGCATTCTCGATCTGCTGGATAACCTGCGGCAGGAGTCTAATACCGCCGTGCTGTTTGTCACCCATGACCTGGCGCTGGCAGCACAGCGTGCAGACCGCATCATTGTTTTTCGCCACGGTGAAATTCAGGAAGCGGGACGCACCGCCCAGGTCATCAGCGCGCCATCACATCCCTACACCCGTCAGTTACTGAACGATGCTGCGCCAGAGCGACCGGCCCGCGTAAAACCTGCGGCCGCCCGTTTTTCTGCTCCGGCAATTCGGGCAACCGGCGTGATGAAAAGCTTTTCGCTGGGTAAACAGCAGCGGTTACAGGCGCTGAATAACGTCAGTTTTCAGGTGGCACGTGGCACCACGCATGCGCTGGTCGGCGAATCCGGATCCGGAAAAACGACGCTGGCACGTATCATTCTGGGCTTTGAAACCGTCGATAGAGGCGCAGTGACGCTGAACGGCATTGTAGTCAATGGATTGCGCGGCGAGGCAATGCGTCAACTGCGCCGTAAGATCCAGGTTGTCTATCAGAACCCGTTTTCCTCGCTCGATCCCCGTCAGACGGTCTATGCGATTATCGAAGAACCTCTGCGTAACTTTGACCGGCTGAACCGCAGCCAGCGCCGCGAACGGGTGGAAGCGATCACCTCGCGGGTGGCACTGCCGCTCTCTCTGCTGTCACGTCAGCCGCATGAACTTTCGGGCGGTCAGCGGCAGCGTGTCGCCCTGGCGCGAGCGCTGATCTGTGAGCCTGAAATCCTGGTGCTGGACGAGGCGACGTCGGCGCTGGATGTCACGGTGCAGGCACAAATCCTCAACCTGTTGCAGCAGCTTCAGGCCGAACTGGGGCTGACTTATCTCTTTATTACGCACGATCTGGCGACTGTGCGACAGATTGCCGACAGCATCACCGTATTAAAAGCGGGCGAAGCGGTAGAGCAAGGTGACGTTGTCACGATATTCAGCGCACCTCAGCATCCCTACACGCGCGAACTGATCGGTGCGATTCCTCCGCTCATTCCGTTAACGCATAAGGAGTCAGCATGAGCCGACGTCTCGGATTTTTTACCCGACTGCTGGATAACGTCCCGGCTAAACAGCGCTATCAGTTGGCCACTGAGCAGATTCAGCATGCCGAGCACTGTGGCTTTGATACGGCATGGATTGCTCAACATCACTTTCATGAGGATGAGGGCGGACTGCCTTCGCCACTGGTTTTTCTGGCGCACGCCGCCGCCCATACCCGCACCATACGGCTCGGCACTGCCATCATCACGCTACCGATGGAAAATGCACTACGGGTCGCAGAAGATGCCGCAGTACTGGATTTGCTGTCGGACGGACGGCTGGAGATCGGGCTGGGTTCGGGCGGCACGCCGGACTCGTTTTTACCCTTTGGGCTGACGTCTGGCGAACGCGGCGCGGCATTTGCAGAAAATCTGCATACGCTGCTTAGTGCCTGGCGCGGTGATTCGCTGGGTCATCCTGATAATCATCTTTATCCTGCCGCGCCGCAGCTCGCCGGACGCGTGTGGATCGCCACCTTTTCGGTTGAGGGCGCAATCCGTGCCGGCCAGGGCGGACACGGTCTGATGCTGTCGCGCACCCAGCCACGGCCAGCAGGCCAGGCCGGACTTCCGCTCGATGCGCTGCAGAATCCGCTGATTGATGCCTATCTCGCGGCACTTCCGGCGGGAATTGAGCCGCGTATTCTTGCCTCCCGCACTGCATTTGTCGCGGATTCAGACCACTACGCGCGTCAGATCGCTGAACCGGGCATTCGCAAGCAGGCTGCTCAGTACCGTGGCGAAATACGCGGGGAAAGCTTTGATGACCTGCTGGCACAGTTTGATGCCCATGTTGGCGGCATCGATCAGGTCGCGCGCTCGCTGGTGCAGGACAGCGTGCTGCCTCGCGTCACCGACATCTCATTCCAGGTGCATTCAGCAGAGCCTTCGCATGCCGATACGCTGCGCTCGATTGAGCTGATTGCCGGACATATTGCGCCCGCACTTCGTGCTGCTGGCGAACCAGACAGGAGAATTTCATGAGTCAACCTGACGATTTGATTGCCACACTGGCCGATATCGACCCCGATTCCGGACTGGCCCACGCGCGCCAGACACGCCACGCCGCGACGCGCCATGCCCAGGGCAGCTACGAGGTGCTGTTCAGCCAGGGCGATGACGATTTTCCGTTAACCGAGCGGCGCCTTCTGGCGGCAAAGGTCGCAGACTGGCATGGACAGCCTGGTCTGCAGGCGCACTATCAGCCGCAGCAGCCCGTGCCCGATAGTGATCGGATTAGTGCCGCGCTGAATTTCGCGCATCGCCTCACCTTCGAGCCGGTTGCCGCCACACCTGCCGATCTGGAGGCGCTGAAGCAGGCGGGCTGGAGTCCGCGTGGCATTGTCACGCTGGCGCAACTGGTGGCGTTCGTCAGTTTTCAGAGCCGTTTAATCACAGGCCTGCGCAGCCTGCAGGGCCATGAAGCAGCGGTTGAAGCTGCACCGGTCGTCGCCGGTCACTGGCATGAGGCACTGCAGACCGCCAGCGGCAAAACGGCGCTGACCGCGTTTACGCAGCTGGAACTCGGCTGGGAACCGTGGCTGCCCGCCAGACCGCTGGCTGAATTCAGTGAGGAGGAGCAGGCGACGCTGGCAAAATTCGGTCACACCGATTCCGACTATTTCCGTCTGCTGGGGCGTAACCTGCCGCTGCTGGAGCAGCGTACCCTGACCGACAAAGGCATTTTCTATACCGCTGGCGGGCTGCCGCGCGCCGAGCGTGAGCTGGCCGCCACGGTGGTCAGTAAGGTCAACGGCTGTATTTATTGCGCCTCGGTTCATGCGCGTAAAGCCAGCCAGCTTTCGAAGCAGGATGACGCAGTACAGAAGCTGCTGAATGTTGCGCCCGGCGCAGTGTTATCCCACGGACACACTGCCCGCTGGCAGGCGATCATTGCCTTTTCGGCAGCGCTGTCGCTGACCCCTGCGCAACCTGCCCGGTCGCAGATCGCTGCACTGCGTGAGCAGGGCCTGGATACGCTCGACCTGCTCGACCTGATTCAGTCCACCGCCTTCTTTGCCTGGGCCAATCGCCTGATGCTGACGCTGGGCGAGCCTTTTCTGCCGGAAAAACAGGGATAAACATGACATTGCCTTTAACTGAACAACTGGTGCAGTGGCGTCGCGAACTGCATCAGCATCCGGAACTTTCAAACCATGAATTTGCCACAACTGAGCGTATTGCCGGCTGGCTTGAACAGGCGGGTATCCGGCTGTTGCCGCTGGAACTGAAAACTGGCGTGGTGGTAGAAATTGGTCACGGTGAATCACTGATTGCCCTGCGCGCGGATATTGATGCGTTGCCGATTGATGAAATCACCGATCGCCCGTGGCGATCTCAGGCGCCGGGCGTCATGCACGCCTGCGGTCACGACCTTCACAGCGCGGTGATGCTGGGCGTTGCCCTGCAGCTTAAACAGCAGGAAGCCTCGCTGCCAGGCCGTGTACGGATTCTGTTTCAGCCCGCCGAAGAGACGTTTGATGGCGCACGTCAGCTGATTGATGCCGGTGCGCTGGAAGGCGTACAGGCAATATTTGGCCTGCACAATGCGCCCGACCTGCCGCTCGGTACACTGCGTAGTCGGGCGGGCGCGTTTTATGCCAACGTCGATCGCTTTGTGATCCGCGTTGAAGGTAAAGGCGCGCATGCGGCACGACCGCAGGAGGGCATCGATTCGATTGTGATTGCCAGCCATATTGTGACCGCTTTACAGACGCTGCCGAGCCGGGTTTTCAGCTCGCTGGAGACGGTGGTGCTGAGCGTGACGCGCTTTACCGCCGGAAATACCTGGAACGTGTTGCCGCAAAGCGTTGAGCTGGAAGGCACCGTGCGCACCCACAATGGTGAGATCCGGGCGCAGATCCCACACCGCATCCGCTCGCTGATTCAGGGCATCGCCGCCGGATTTGGCGCGACCGCGGAGCTGGCGTGGACCGAGGGGCCACCTGCCCTGATTAACACCCCAGGCTGGGTGGATTTGGCACTGGAAATCGCACAGCAGAGCGGTTATCTCGCGGAGCATGCTGAGTCACCGCAGATGGGCGGAGAAGATTTTGCCTTCTATCTGCAACAGGTGCCGGGCGCTTTTGTCAGTATCGGCAGCGCCAGCGAATTTGGCCTGCATCACGCCGCCTTCGATCCGGATGAAGCACTGATCGGCCCGGCAGTAGAATACTTCACGCAGCTGGTCCCGCGCGCGTTGCAGATTGTGGCGGCGCAATGACCAGGAAAAGGAGTGCAGCGATGTCTGTTCCGGTTCCGCAACCGATTCTGGATCACGCGGTGATTAACGTTGCCGACCAGCTCGACAGCGCCAGTGCGCGCTTCCGGCGGCTTGGCTTTCAGCTCACAGAACGCGGTCATCATTCGCTGGGTTCGAGCAATCATCTGGCCATCTTTGGCGAAAATTATCTTGAACTACTTGGTTATGAATCCGGTAAAGGCAGCCAGCGCGCCGATCTCTGGCAGTCGCCATTAGGATTGAGTGGCCTGGTATGGAAAAGCAGTGACGCCGACCGTGAGTTTCAGCATCTGGAACGTCAGGATCTGGATGGTGATCCACCCGCCTCTTTTCATCGCCCGGTCGATCTGCCCGACGGTACGGTAACTGAAGCGCGCTTTCGTACCGTGCGGCTGCGCCCTTCGCTGATACCCAATGGCCGCAGCTTTTTTTGCCAGCATCTGACGCCTGAAGCGGTATGGCAGCCTGCCTGGCAACGCCATCCCAATGGCGTGCGGAACATCAGTGAATTTGTCATTGTGGCGCAGGACCCGGCGCACTCGGCTCAGGTCTATAGTCGTCTCTTTGGTGCCGCAAACGTGCTTGCCTGCCCTGAAGGCGCCTTTGTCCTGCGCGCCGGTGCCGCCACAGTTCGGTTTGCATCAGCAGAGTATGCGCAACGTCGCTTTGGTCCGCTGCCCGAAGACTATGATGGTAGCGCCCGCATGGTCGCGCTGGGCTTTGAGACCGGCGATCTCGCGCAGGTCAGAATCGCATTGCAGGCAGGTGATATTGCGTTTCAGGAGCACCCTGAGGCGATTGTCGTGGAGTCAGGTGAAGGATTTAATCTGGCCCTGCGTTTTACGTGAAGCACGGGCCTGCGTTGTGATGAAAAACGCCTCGGCTGAGGCGTTTTTTATCAATCGGAGTGATAAGTCATAATGACTTTTGGCGTTCGATCGGCGTTTGGCGTCGTCTTAAATCAAAAAAACAACGATGGTGACAGGCCAAATCGCGCGCACAACGCCCGTATGTGTGACACGGTCAACTGACGATCGCCGCTGAGGATTCGGCTGACCAGAGACTTTTTGCCAATTTCATTTTCGAAGTCACTCAGGCTGAGGTTGTGCTGCTCGATCAATACCCTCAGAACGCCAGGTCCGGTGCTGATTTCACGCTGGCGGCTATTGAAGTCGGCCATCGCAGGATCATTATCTTCATAATGAGCAATGCGGGCACAAAGCAAATCTACCAGCGGATTATCCGGCTCATGTTCAATAAGGTATTCGACCAGTTCCAGTGCTTCTTGATAATCATGTCGCTGGTTGCTGCCGGCCAGCAGCGGCACCGCTTCTGCCAGCTGGTTTGACAGCCTGATAGCTTCAGTATTCATTCGGTTACCTCCCGATATTTCTTAACAAGCTTGTCGTACTCAGCGTGCGTGCAGATATGTTTGATGAAGATTTTGCTGCGCTCAAAATCCGCGAAGAATATCACGCGCAAATGGTTGCCACTGACGTCAATGACCCACCATTTAGCGCGATACTTCATACGATCAAGGCTTGCATAAAGCGCCCTGAGATCGTCAGGACCACTGAAATCGCCCTGTCTGAGGTGACGGTAAAGCAGATCCAGTGCTGCCGCTGCATTGGGATGTTTTCTGGCCGCCTCGTCAAACGGCACGCATGAAATAACATGCATTCCATTGGCCCCTGACTGTTTCCATTATGGAAACCATCTTCTCAAAACGGCTGAGCGTTGACAAGCCGGAAACGCAGAAACCTGCTGGTTCCCGAGTACTTAATGCGCCTTAAGCTGATGTAAAAATCTGGCAGAAGCTTCACCAATATGAGAATGGATAAAGGGTTACTGATAAGAATCATCGAAATGCACAGGCAACATTGCAGTTTTCTGTCGGACGATAATCCTGCCTGTGCTCTGAAATCTTTTCTGGAAAAATTGTGCCAACAGAGGCGAGAGATAGCTGGCTGGATAAAAAAAACGCCTCAACCGAAGCGTTTTTCACAGGCTTACCCGCAGATAAATCAGAAGGTATAGCTGGCGGTTACCGCGAAGTTGCGTGGCTGGCCGTAGACAACGGAGCTGGCGACGTTGGTGTCATACTCTTTGTCGAACAGGTTATTAAGGTTGCCCTGCAGCGACAGATTTTTGTTCACCTGATAGCGGGCAAACAGATCAACCAGTGCATAGCTGCCCTGTCGGGCGCGCCATGTGCCGTTGCTTTCCGGTCCACCGACGTCGTTCCAGATATGTGTCTGCCAGTTCACGCCGCCGCCCAGCGTAAGCTGCTGCAGGGTCGGCAGGCGATAGCTGCTGAACAGGTTAAAACTGGTCTGCGGTAACTGTGGATTAAAGGTACTGCCGTCCCGGTTTTCCGCTATGTAGCGCGTGCCGCCAAAGGTCATCTGCCAGTTGTCGGTCAATGCGCCATTGACCTCAAACTCGACGCCACGACTCACTACGCCTTTACGGCCAATGTAGGCCACATCGCCTGAACCCTGAATGGTCTGGGTGGTCGCCTCGCCAGCGTTATCCAGTTCAGTGCGGAATACAGAAACAGAGGCAGTCAGGCGACTGTCCATCCAGTCAGATTTCAGCCCGGCTTCGTAGTTTTTCCCAATAACCGGCGACAGATAAGCGCCACTGGCATCACGATAATCCTGAGGCTGGAACACCGAGGTATAGCTGGCATAAGCAGACCAGTTTTCAGCAAAGTCATAAATCAGCCCGCCATACGGGGTGATGTTATTTTCTTCCGTTTCCCCGCCTGGCGTTTCACGATTCCAGTTGGTGTAGCGTGCGCCGAGGATCAGGTGCAGCGGATCGGCAAGCGACAGTCGGGTTGCCATGTACGTCGACTTCTGGCGAACCAGCTGGGTATCACTGGCGGGCAGACGTGGCGTCCAGTCAGATTCCGGGTACTGGCCATTGAAATCGTTGAAGTTGCCCAGCGACTCAGAGGAAATATTCTCAAAGGTGCTGAAGTACTTGTTATCCTGGCGGGTATAATTGACGCCCACCATCAGCTCGTGCTGACGGCCCAGCAGTTCATACGGGCCGCTGGCAAAGGCATCGACGGCATCTACTTTGCGCTTCCCGGTGTTATAACCGGTTCCGCCCACCACAGGATAATTGGCATAGGAAGAGACGCCCGCACCCGTGCTGCGATCAAAATAGCCATCAAGATAGATCTGCTTACTGTCCAGACGCATATCGGTGTGCGTGCCGTTTAACGTCAGGTTCCAGCCGTTGTCGAAGTCCTGCTTCAGGTTCACAAAGACTTTACGGTTCTCTTTATCGTTGTAGGCCCAGTCTGGCGCCGTGTTATAGCCGCGTCGGGTATGTATCTGCGTGCCGTCGGTGTACCAGCGCGGTGCGCCGCCCCACATCGTCGAGTCTGTATTGACCTGGCTGAACTCATAACCCACCGACAGCGTGGCAGAATCGGTGAGATCGGCATCAATCACGCCATAGAAAAACTGTTTTTTAGCACCGTAGCGCTCAATGAAACTGTTGTTGTCCTGCCAGCCGGCGACCATGCGGCCACGAATATTGCCGGACTCACTGAGTGGCGTGGAAAGATCGGCCACGTAGCGCTGTTTGTTCCAGCTGCCGTAACTGGCGGAAACGGTGCCACCGAACGCTTTGCTGTCCGCGTGCTTGCGCACCATGTTGATGGCAGCAGACGGATTGCCCGGCCCGGTCAACAGCCCGGTCGCCCCGCGTACCACTTCAACGCGCTCATACAGCGCCATATCGGTCTGAGCATCGCCCAGATTCCAGCGCTCCGCAAAGGCGGTAGGAATGCCATCAACCATGTAGTTGTCGATCAAAAAACCACGCGCATAGTAGTTAGTGCGGTCCATATCGCCACTGATACCATGAATGCCGGTGGTGTTGGACAGCACATCATTCAGTGACTGGAGCTGCTGATCGGCCATACGCTGAGTACTGACGATGCTGACGGACTGCGGCACATCACGTACGGTGCCTAGCATTTTGGTGCCAGCACGGGTAACCGGAACGCTGTAATCCGTTTGCGGTGACGTTGTCACGGCATTGTCGGCTGACGCGCTGACCGTTAGCGTCTGACCATCGCTGGCAGCGGGTGTGGACGTTTCTGCGGCACTGGCGGCGTTATGCGTCAGCGACGAAGCGATGATGGCGGCCAGTAAGGAGAATCGGAATGGGCGTTGCAGCGCAGACGCCCCTGTAGCCCTGGGGTCCTGAAGATCGAAAGCGTTCATTAATTCCTCAATTATCTTTATGTTTTTATGCTGCCACTGTCACGACCTTGCATCCTGCGGGCATCGCTGCCCTGCTTTGGGTTTGAGGAACCAGAAACCCTTTCCGTGAGCGCCTGTGCGCGGGTGTGATGAACTTTCAAAGCAAATGAGAAATATACGCATTGCGATTATCATTGCAAGATTTTGTTAACAAATAATGCGAGTTTTTTCAGGATATCGTCTGCACGTTAAGCTTTTTCAAAGCCTGCTATTAAGGAGAGAGTCTTAAAATAGCCGATGGATAAACGAACGATCTGAGCAGCAGAAATGCCACATCGCTTTTATTAATTATAAAATCCTGCATCAACCGCTCATTGACCTTAAGTTGCCACTCTTTGTGCGACAATACTCGTCTTAAAGCTTTTATTTCCTTATTTAACACCAGACTTAACAGGTATTCGCACATGCGCAAAACTTCAACTCTTAAAGCGCTGATGATGACAACCACCGTTCTCACTGCTTTTACAGCTCACGCCGCCACACTGGTTCAGAATGTCAGCGCAGGCTGGGAAAGCTTCAGTGATAAGGTTGCCACAACATGGCAGCAGCCAGAGGGAATCGACTTTTATCTGCCTGCGATTACGTGGCACAACCGTGCCACGTACGATCGGGAACACATCAATAAATATAATGAAAGGCCCTGGGGCGCAGGCGGGGGGATTTCCCGCTACGATGAAAAAGGCAACTGGAACGGCATCTATTTAATGGCGTTCAAAGACTCCTTCAATAAATGGGAGCCCTTTGGAGGTTATGGCTGGGTAGCCACATGGCGTCCGCTGGCTGACCAGAATTTTCACTGGGGTGCAGGTTACACGGCAGGCGTTACCGCCCGGCATAACTGGGACTATATACCGGTGCCTGCGTTGCTGCCGCTGGCCTCAATCGGCTATGGCGATCTCGATTTCCAGATGACCTACATACCGGGTACGCATAATAACGGTAACGTCTATTTTGCCTGGCTGCGCTACCACTTCTGATCGTGAAAACCGCAGCCTTAGCGTGACATCGCCATGATGGAGAGATTGCTCAAAGTGAGGGTCTCGCCATCATAGCGATGTCGCAGCAGATGATAACTTTCGCATTCAATAATCTGCTTAACCGCATCTGAAAAGGTATTCATTGCGCTACGCATCTGGCTCAGATAGTCATGGGTGTCATAGACCCGATCAATCCCCTCCAGCGCATGGTTCATGATTTTGCGGGCGACATCATTAGGCGTGTCGAGGGCTGAAAGTTTTGATCGGGCGGTTCGGCGCAAATCGCGTGGGGTAAACGGCTCCAGTCCCAGCCCACGCGGAGCGCGGATCATCCGGCGCAGCGCCTGATTCAGCGCACCTTTTGACAGCGGCTGTTGGGGATCGCGTGGTGCGGGCACCAGCCAGGGCGAATCCGGATCGGCAGCATTAAGTAACGCTTCGATGCACAGCCGCATCAGCGGTGAAATCGGCAACACATGCTCGCGCTGTGATTTATTACGGGTGCCCTGCATCCACAATCCTAACTGCAGATCGAATTCCCCTTTCTGCGCCTGCACAATCTCATCCGGCCGTCGGGCGCTGACCAGACATAAGCGCAGCGCCCAGCGTGCCTGTTCCGATAATGCCCAGTTATCCAGACCGTGCCAGAAAACCCAGATTTCCGCATCGGTGAGTTGCCGATTGCGCGGTGGCGTAGCGCGGCCTGCGACATCCCGTTTTTTCATCGAGGCAATAGGCGAATGATCGAGATAGCCCTGCATCTCGGCCCAGGCGAGAAATTGTTTGGTCAGCGCGAACACCCGACGCGCCTCCTCCTTTTTACCGTCGGCAATCAGGATGTTGTAAAGCCGGTTAAGGCGCAAACGGTTCAGCGTTTTGAGCGGCTGCGATCCGATGTTGGGCAGAACATGTTTCAGCAGAGACGAAATGGCGATCTCAGGACGCCGCCGGCTGATCAACAGTGACAGTTTTACCCAGACCTTCATCACCTGCTCTACCGTGCCTTCATCGCCAAAATTATCCAGTTCGCTCAGCGAAGCCGCTTTAACCTGCTCCAGCCAGATAAGGACATGACGGCCAACATGTGCTGAACGCGCTGCGGTTATTGTCGAATCTGTTATCACATTATTACCTGTTGCCCGTTTAAAAGCCGCCATTCTACCCATCGTTAAGTTATGACTCCAGACCTAATAAGTCTGGAGTCACAATGACGTATTCTGAGCCATTCTGAGAAACTTTTCGGGTCATGACAAAGAAGCATTTTTATGCGCTGTTTTGCTCATCTGCGTGATCAGACTGATGAATAAAAAGCCCACTGTCAGGGGATGTAAAAAATGCCTTAACGAGATATACAATGATAACTATTATCATTATCATACGCATTTGTTTACAGACCTTAATAATTCAGGGAGATTTTCTAAGTGAATGTAACCATGCGTGTCCATAAGCGCCCTGCCGCTCTGCTGCTGGCAGGTTTGTTAAGTACTTCTGCTAACGGCGCTACTCAGGAGGAGACAGAAAGGCTGGCTGATGATGAAACAATGCTGGTCACCGCGGAGCAGGAATTAAAACAGCAGCCCGGTGTTTCAGTGATTACCTCACAGGACATTGAAAAGAATCCGCCGGTCAACGACCTCTCCGACATCATCCGTAAAATGCCGGGCGTCAATCTTACCGGTAACAGCGCCAATGGTGTGCGCGGTAACAATCGTCAAATCGATATTCGCGGTATGGGACCGGAAAACACGTTGATTCTGATCGACGGTGTGCCAACAACCTCTCGCAATTCGGTGCGTTACAGCTGGCGCGGCGAGCGTGATTCCCGTGGCGACTCCAACTGGGTACCGCCGGAAATGGTTGAACGGATTGAAGTTATTCGTGGACCAGCGGCAGCCCGTTACGGTTCAGGCGCTGCTGGGGGTGTGGTTAACATCATTACCAAACGTCCGACAAATGACTGGAGCGGATCGCTGTCGCTCTACACCAACCAGCCGGAAGATGATAAAGAAGGGGCAACCCGACGCGCCAACTTTAACCTGAGTGGCCCGCTGGCGGGTGATGCACTGACTATGCGGCTTTATGGCAACATCAATAAAACCGACAGCGATGCTTTCGATATCAATCAGTCGCATAACGGCTCCGGCGCGGCCGGTCGTGAAGGCGTTCGCAATAAAGACATCAATAGCGTGTTGTCCTGGAAGATTACGCCATTGCAGGTGCTGGATTTCAGCTATGGCTACAGTCGTCAGGGCAATATTTACGCCGGGGATACCCAGTACAGTAACGGAGCCGGTAATAAGCTTATCGAATCTCTCGACGGCTCGGAAACTAATCGTCTTTACCGTCAGACCTGGGGCCTCTCGCACAATGGCATCTGGGACTGGGGACAGTCAAAACTGACTTTTAACTATGAGAAGACCAATAACACCCGTCTGAACGAAGGCACCGCGGGCGCGGGCGAAGGCCGAATCAACAGCAGTACGTTTTCGACCAGCCGCTTTGAAAGTTACCGGGCAGGAGGTGAAGTCAGCTTCCCGCTGGAACTGCTGCGTGAACAGACCGTTACGCTGGGCGCCGAGTGGAACCGTGATGAGCTGAACGATCCCAACTCCATGAATGGCACCAGTGCGCCAGGCGTTTCGATTGACGGTATCAGTGGTGATGCGGGCAGCCGCAACAGTAAAAACAGTGCGACGCTGAGTTCGCTCTATTTCGAAGATAATATCGCCGCGACCGACAGTACTGAGGTGATCCCGGGTCTGCGCTTTGATTATCACGATACCTTTGGGGCTAACTGGAGTCCGTCGCTGAATATTTCTCAGGCGCTGGGAGAAAGTTTTACCCTGAAAGCCGGTATCGCCCGTGCATTTAAAGCCCCTAACCTCTATCAGTCCAGCGAAGGCTATTTACTGGCTACACGAGGTAATGGTTGTCCGGTCAACATTACACGTGGCAGTTGCTATCTGCTGGGCAATCAAAATCTTGATCCTGAAGTCAGCGTCAATAAAGAGCTGGGTATTGAGTTCAGTCAGAGTGGATATGTGGCGGGTCTTACCTGGTTCCGCAATGATTATAAGAACAAGATCGTCGCCGGGACCGATGTGCTGGGTTACGCCTCTAATGGCAACAACATTCTGAAGTGGAGCAACGGCGGCAAAGCGGTGGTTGAAGGTCTGGAAGGTAACGTTACGATACCGTTGGTCCGTGACGAACTTGAGTGGCGGACTAATGCCACTTACATGATCCAGTCAAAGGATAAAAAGACCGGCAATCCGCTGTCGATTATTCCGGAATACACCATCAACGCCATGCTGGACTGGCAGGTGACGCAGGATTTCTCTACCAACCTGAACTGGACAATGTATGGCCGCCAGAAACCAAGGCAGTATGCGGAATCCCGCACAGAAAATGGCTCAATGTCGACTCGGGAAGTCGGGGCTTACTCGGTATTCGGGGTTAATTTCAATTATGACATTACCAAAAATCTGCGGGCCAACGCCGGCATCAATAACCTGCTGGATAAGCAACTCTACCGGGAAGCAGATGGGGCATCGACCTATAACGAACCAGGCCGTGCTTATTATGCGGGTCTGACCATGACGTTTTAATTAACCGAAGCGCTTCCAGCCGGAAGCGCTTTTTTCAGGAAAAACAACCCTCTTCCCTTACTTCGTTCCCAACTACTTAAAATCGACCTGCATCAATTCGGCAATTGTTGAATCACGTGTTGTCAGCACACAGCGATCCAGATACTCGGTGAATCTGGAAGGCTTATTCATGCCAAGCTGCAGCAGTTTGGTGTTATCAAACACCACATTCAGGTTTGAGAAGTGCCCATACAGGTTCATCGCGCGCAGCATGATGCGTTCATTGCAGGGGCCAAACAGATCCTTAAACGTTCTTCTGCTATCTGACAGCTGTTTATAGGACACCTTCTGATAATCCACACCCAGCGCCTTGTTTCCTGACGCTCTGGCCATCGCCTCATCAATTTCTGCAAACGTAACACTGCTGTGTGTTCCGGCAGAAATGTGAATGACTTCATTAATGACGTTATCTGCGTCGAGCAGCAGAACCAGTGCATCCGCGCAGTAATCAACCGGAACCACATCAATACGATCGTCAAGTTCGCAGGTGAATTTACCCAACGCCAGTGCCATCCTGAATACCCAGAAAATGCTGGCTGAAGGTAGGCATCCCTGATCGGAATGACCCACCACAATCGACGGACGGGCAATCACCAGTGGCAGGCCTGGCAATTTCTCTGTCATCAGCTTTTCAATCGAAGCCTTACTCCATGTGTATTCAACGATATGCTGATCCCGACTGGAGTTGAGTCCGCCCTCAGTCACCAGTGAGCCAGGTTCCGGCGCACAGGACATAGCGGTTCCAACGTGGATAAATTTTTTCAAGCCTTCAACCCGGCTCATTCGTTCGGCAAACCGGAACGTGCCTTCAACGTTCACTTTCCAGATGGCAGGATTATTACCAAATGAGGCGACGGCGGCGCAGTTAATGACATGGGTAACGTCATTAAGTCGTGAGTCATGAATAAAATCATCCGTAAATGCCAGGTCACCCAGGATAATATTTTCAGGTGCTATCGAATTGATTACTGACTCCTTTAAGCCAAAATTCTTCAGGTTGGCTGTAAGCCTCTTCAACCCTTCATCAACGGTCTCGCCTCTGACCAGCAGCAGCAGTCGATCCTTAACGCTGTTCTGTAATAAATTTGCGACGACAGCCCCGCCTAAAAAACCTGTAGAACCGGTAATAAGGATTTTTTTCATGATAGTGCCATTTAATCTGGTTGATCAAAGGAAAGCATTAACAGAACGCTTCCCGAACAGGAAAAATTATTGTGGTTACCATATTTATGGTGGTCTTAAAGATAAATTAAGGTTTGACGCCAAATCCTAAACTGACGACTTAAACACTTCTCAGCCTGAGAACCAGACCAGTATAAAGGTAATAACTATCGTCAGGCTCAACAAGACTGAAGATATTTCATTAAACTTGTTCATTTAGATTCTGTTTATATTCCATGATCAGAGTGCCACCTTTAAATATTTACACCCTCTATTGAACTCACGATCTGATTTGAACAATTTTTGCCATTTGGGATCAAGATTTTTTTAAAATTTTTTTCCTGAACTTATTATTAATTTAAAGAATGAAGTTTGTTGGTAGGTTATTTATGGAGAGTCAGTTCAGACTGTGTGTAGAACATGTGTAGAAGCTAAACAAAAACGATTTATCATATAAATCCCTGCACTTGTTTATCCCTTGTTTAATGTTCATCAATTACACCCTTGGCCGTTATAAAATATTTCCGGGCAGACTCTCCGGCGCATTCTCGCGTTGCACTTCAGGTGACAGGCATGTTTACAACACACTTAAAACTTAAAAATACCGGCTGGGAAGAGTGCACCCTTTCTGCTTATGCTCAGCTTTACACTGTATTTGGGGGAAGCGTATGCACCCATCCCCGTGTTCTCGCCTATCTTTCTGAGCGTGAAGGCGTCTGTATTCAGTACTATATAAAAAGGCGACATGGACAACCCATTGCTGGGGTATTTTCAATTAATGGCTCTCTGGAATATAAAAAATCAAAGCTTCCCTTTGTTTTTGATGATTTAATCCTCCCGATTAAATCGGGTGAGAAAATTATCCTCCCTTTTAAAACCAAACGGTTATCGCCCCATTCTCAGGGCGTAATTTTTAACAGCATCCGTCACAACCTGTTTAAGAAAAAAATAGCTCACATCAAGTCCGACTTTTCCATGAAAACCGCTAAGAAGCGTACCGGAGAGGTACGGCGATTCAGAAAAGCGGGTGGAACAGTCGAAGATGTCTCCTCTTTTTCCCCTGCTGAATTGTCGGCTATTTATCAGCACCTGTTCGATTTGCGGTGGCAAAACACCCTTACGTGTACTGACACCAGCATCCTGACTGAGACGTTCACTACGTTCAGAGATATGATTTTCGGCAAAGTCTTATTCATCAATGACTCACCCTGCGCTTTTGACCTCAATTATAAAGTTGAATGCCCATCATGGTTTTATTTCGAGGACGTTAATGGCGGAATTGACCCGCAGTTTAAATCGATGGGGGTGGGTTCTGTCTTACTCTGGGAAAACATTCAGCACGCCAGAGCGTTAGCGGCGTCATCGGATAAGAAATTTATTTTTTCTCTGGGGGCTTACAACCCAGGCTGGCATTATAAAAAACAGTGGTGCGATATTATGCCCTCAGGCCGTACGCTATTCTGAAGCGAGATCCTTTTAGGTGATTGCATTGCAAACTGAATTTCATCCCGGCAATGCAATCATCTTTTAAACGTTAAATAATTTAGCGTCTACACACAATCTCAACACACCCTCAACTGAGAATAAACGCGTGTCCGATAACATGGGTTATCACTTTTAGAGACGAGAAATCCATGTTATCCCGCAAACTTTTTTCGCTGCCTTTACTTTTGGTTGCCCTGATTGCCGCGCTGACGGGCTGCGATGAAAAAGCGATTATGGAAACTGAAGCCCCTGCTCCTCAGGTTGCCATTGAGGTGATCCAGCCACAGGTTTTATCGGTCAGCGAGACGCTTCCAGGTCGCGTTAATGCGCTGCACACTGCAGAAATACGGCCGCAGGTCAGCGGTATTATTCAGCGCCGCCTGTTTGAACAGGGCGCAGACATTAAAAAAGGCATGCCACTCTTCCAGATTAACGCGGCGCCTTTTGAAGCGGAAGTTGCCAGTGCTCAGGCCGGTTTACTGCGTGCCAAAGCCGGCAATGACAAAGCCCAGCAGCAGGCTGCGCGTCTGCGACCACTAATGAAAACGGGCGCAGTGAGCCGTCAGAGCTTTGATGAAGCCATTGCGAATGCCCGCCAGACGGCGGCAGATGTCGCGCAGGCCAGCGCTGCGCTCAGGCGCAAAGCGCTTGATCTGAGTTTTGCCACCGTTGAAGCACCGATATCCGGACGTATTGATCAGGCTCTGATTTCCGAAGGGGCGTATGTGACAGCCAGTGATAGCACCCCGCTGGCTCGCATCTACCAGACAGACCCTATTTATGTGGACGTCCACCAGCCCGCTGAGGTTTACCACCAGCTGCGCCAGCAGGCAGTGAGTCAGCAGAATGCCGCTACAGGCGTGCCGGTAAAGATTTTGTTACCCGGTGGCGCTGTCTATCACCAGCCAGGCAGGATCCTGTTCTCCGGCATGAGCGTCGATCCCGCAACGGGTGACGTTATGGTGCGCATTGAAGTGAGTAATCCTGACCGCGAACTCCTGCCCGGCATGTTTGTTCGGGTTGAGATCCTGCGTCAGCACTATGACGATGCGCTGCTGGTTCCCCAGCAGGCTGTATCACTTCAGGAGGGTCACGCTGCGCTTTGGGTAGTTGACGACAGGCAACAGGCCCGTCAGGTCAACGTGCACGTCGGGGAATTAATCCATGGCGCCTATCGCATTGCCGAAGGATTACCTGCCGGCAGCCGTGTTGTTGTCCAGGGCATGGATAAGCTCAGCAACGGCACCCAAGTCGCGGCAGTGATTTCAACTGCCTCCCCTGCAAATCTGACCATGAAGGCCGGAGAGTAATATGGCTGAGTTTTTCATCAGGCGCCCGGTTTTCGCCTGGGTTGTCGCCTTGTTCATCATTCTGTTCGGGATCATTGCGATCCCCAAACTGCCGGTGGCCCGTTACCCCTCGGTTGCACCACCGAATGTCAGCATCACCGCGACCTGGGCAGGCGCTTCGCCGCAGACGATGAACGACACCGTCGTCAGCCTGATTGAGCGCGAACTCTCCAGCGTCAAGAATCTGCTCTATTTTGAATCATCCACGGACACCTCGGGTCAGGCGACCATTACGGTCACATTCAAACCAGGCACAGATGCCGAACTGGCTCAGGTTGATGTACAGAACCGCATCAAGACGGTGGAATCCCGCCTGCCGCAGACGGTGCGGCAGAATGGGCTTCAGGTTGAATCGGCTGACACCGGCTTCCTGATGATTGTCAGTCTGACCTCCAAAGCCGGGAAAACAGACAGTGAAGCGTTAAGTGACTACATGGCCAGAAATGTGGTTGAAGAACTGCGCAGACTGCCTGGCGTAGGACGGGTTCAGCTGTTCGGCGCGGAAAGCGCGCTACGTGTCTGGATCGATCCCGCCAGACTGCTTTCACTCAACCTGACGATGAACGACATTTCTGCCGCCATCACCCAGCAGAATGCACAAATCGCCCCGGGACGGGTCGGTGACGAACCTGCATTGCCTGGACAGATGGTCACCCTTCCCTTAACGGTGGAGGGTCAGCTAACCACGCCTGAGCAGTTCGGCCGCATTGTGCTGCGCGCGAATCAGGATGGCTCCAGCGTCAAGCTCTCTGACGTGGCAAGAGTGGAGACCGGTTCTCAGAGTTACAGCATGCTGATGCGTGAAAATGGTCAGAACTCAACGGGTGCAGCGATTATGCTGGCGCCCGGTGCCAACGCGGTAAAGACCGCAGAGGCGGTGTCGACCCGGATGAAAGAACTGAGTCTGTCGATGCCGGAGGATATTCGTTACGCGCTCCCTTTCAATACCGCACCCTTCGTAAAGCTCTCAATCGGGAAGGTGATCCACACCCTTCTCGAAGCGATGGTGCTGGTATTCGTGGTGATGTATCTGTTTTTACAGAACATCCGCTATACCTTCATACCCGCCATTGTCGCGCCGATTGCCTTATTGGGCACGCTATCCGTCATGCTGCTCGCTGGCTTCTCCGTCAATGTTCTCACGATGTTTGGACTGGTGCTCGCCATCGGCCTCATCGTTGATGATGCGATTGTCGTGGTTGAAAACGTTGAGCGCATCATGCGTGAGGAGAACCTCAACCCCCGCGAGGCGACCTCAAAAGCGATGCGCGAAATAACGGGTGCCATCATCGGCATTACGCTGGTGCTCACGGCGGTCTTTATCCCCATGGGATTCGCCAGCGGTTCAGTCGGCATTATCTACCGTCAGTTTGCCCTCTCAATGGCGACCGCAATTCTGTTTTCCGCATTGCTGGCGCTGACACTGACCCCCGCACTCTGCGCCACGCTGCTTAAAATGCCTTCCGATCATGCCCGGCGCGGTTTTTTCGGCATGTTCAACCGCGGCTTTGATCGACTGACTAGCCGCTATTCCGGCTGGACAGCCATTACCCTGAAACGCTCCGGCCGAATGATGCTGTTGTTTATTGCACTGTGCGCAGGAACCGGACTGGCATTCAGTCAGCTATCTTCCGCTTTTCTCCCCGAAGAAGATCAGGGCTACTTCATGACGGCGTTTCAGCTTCCAGCGGAGGCAACGCAGCAGCGGACACTGGCTGTGGTGAAAAAATATGAAGATGCCCTAAGTTCGCGTCCCGCCATCGCAACTAATCAATCCATCATTGGCTTTGGCTTTTCCGGCGCTGGGGCAAACACCGCACTGGCTTTCACCGTCCTGAAAGAGGGCAAGGAACGCGGTGATAACACCACCCGGGGGGAAGTTGAATTTGTCGGGCAGGCGATGCGCGACTCACCGGAAGGCACCATCATGACGATGATGCCCCCGGCTATCGAGGAGCTGGGAAACTCTTCAGGCTTTACGCTGAGGCTGGAGGATCGCGCGAATCAGGGTTATGCAGCGCTGGAAGCTGCACAGACTAAGCTTCTGCAGCTTGCCGCTAAAAGCAGCAAAGTCACGCAGGTTTATCCGGACGGCTTGCCGCCGGGAACGACTGTCCGGCTGAATATCGATCGTGAAAAGGCCAATACCATGGGTGTCTCGTTCACCAGCATCAGCGACACGCTCTCCGCTGCGATGGGTTCGCTCTACGTCAACGATTACCCCAATAAAGGTCGAATGCAGCAGGTGATTATTCAGGCTGAGGCGAAAGATCGTATGCAGATTGATGACATCCTCAATTTGTATGTCCGAAGCAGTGAAAACCGGATGGTCGCGATGAAAGCCTTCGTTACACCGGTATGGTCATCCGCGCCTCTCCAGCAGGTCCGCTATCAGGGTTATCCCGCGATGAGGCTCTCAGGCAGTGCTGCGCCGGGTGTTTCCAGTGGTGATGCCATGAAAGAGATGGAAGCGCTGGCAAAACAGTTGCCGCCGGGTTTCGCGGTTGAATGGACCGGCCAGTCGTTGCAGGAACAGCAGTCTGCTGCACAGGCACCTATGCTGATGGTGCTCTCCATCCTGGTGATCTTCCTGGTGTTAGCTGCGCTCTATGAGAGCTGGGCCATTCCGCTCTCCGTATTGATGGTGATTCCTTTGGGGATCGCGGGCGCTGTCGCTGCCGTGATGATTCGCGGATTGCCTGATGACGTGTTCTTCAAGGTCGGGTTGATTACTGTTATCGGGCTATCGGCCAGAAACGCCGTGCTGATTATTGAATTTGCCAGACAGTTATACCAGGAGGGCAAGAGCCTGCGGGAAGCAGCAATCACCGCGGCCAGAATGCGTCTGCGTCCGATTATCATGACGTCAATGGCTTTCGGATTGGGCGTCGTCCCGTTAATCATTGCCTCCGGACCCGCCAGTGAAACCCAGCATGCTATCGGCACCGGGGTTTTTGGCGGCATCATCAGTGCTACGATTCTGGCCGTTATTTTTGTACCGCTGTTTTTTGTCATCGTGATGACTCTGCGAAATAAGCTGATCACTCATGAAAAATGATATGCAAACTGCGCTTCAAGCGGGTATCTCGTCTGATTTATTGTTTCACAGACCTGATATCATGATGGCAACGGCTGTAACACAATAGCGTTTATAGCGCACCCGGCGGCGCTCTTCAGAATAAGCGCTGAGCCGCCGTCCGGGCCGATTCAGATCGATGACAGGATAAGGATGAATAGCAGCGTGATTTTAATTGTCGAAGATGATGTCGAAATAGCCGCAATATTAACTGCCTATCTGCAGAATTCAGGTTTCACGGTAAGCCATGCGGAAAACGGAGCGTTAGCATTAGCGTTTTGTGCAACATCCTCACCTGATTTGATCGTACTGGATGTCCGTATGCCGATTATGGACGGCTGGCAGGTCCTGGCCGAAGTGCGTCGCCGGGGAAATATCCCGGTTATTATGCTCACGGCTAATGACGATGATGTGGATAAACTTTCTGCATTACGCATCGGAGCCGATGATTACGTCGTTAAGCCGTTTAATCCGGCTGAAGTGGTGGCACGGGTTCAGGCCGTGTTAAGACGTACCCAGGTTATCACACGCTCGAAAGATATTTACTCGACCCGATCGCTTTCCATTAACCTACAGCAGCACAGCGTTGTTGTTAAACCTGACGGGGTGGATATTGCCTCACGCCTGACAACAACCGAGTTCAGGCTAATCACCCAGTTCGTGCGCGAACCCAGCCGGGTATTTAGCCGGGATGAACTGCTGGAAGCGTGTTTTCCGGAAGGTGACACATTACCGCGAACTGTTGACAGCCATATCAGTAAATTACGCAAGAAACTCGATGATGCGGGTGCGTCAGGACTGCTGCAGAATGTGAGAGGCTTCGGATATCGCCTGGGAGAGAGTAAATGAAGCAACGTGGTCTTAGCGGGCAACTGAACTGGCTCATCGTCAAAGTCACGATCTACTCTTTTCTGACCTCCTTTGCCACCTATTCACTTTACCCGACCGTTATCGGATTATTTTCAGGTCAGCTGTTGCCACTCGACTTAGACATGGGGACAACCGGCGACTGGATTACCACGCTGGTGTCGACGCTGTTAACGATAGCCGTCTCGGTGTTTTTTTCTGCCCGCTTTGCGCGCCAGATGATCGTTCCGCTGGAGTCGCTGACTCACAGTGCAAAACGCGTGGCTGAAGGGGATTTAAGCGCGCGAGCCAGTCAAGGTGCTATAGAAATTGGCGAGATTAATGCGCTGGTCAAAGATTTCAACCGCATGGCGGAAACACTGGAAACCCTGTCAAATGATAGCCGGACCTGGAACGCCGCTATCGCTCATGAGTTAAGAACCCCGGTGACGATATTGCGTGGGAGACTTCAAGGCTTAGCGGACGGCATATTTGCGCCCGATCATAAGCTCTTCGTTAATCTGATTCATCAGACTGATGGTCTGACGCGGTTAATTGAGGATCTCAGAACCCTGAGTCTGGCGCAGTCGGGACATCTGCATATTCACTATGAGCGCGTGAATATCAAAAGAGAGATTGAATCGTTAGCTGAACTGGTGAAAGAGGATTTCAAAGCCAGTCACCATTCACTCGTGCTGAAAGTGAATCCGGCTATTATTGAATGCGATGCTTTACGCTTCCGACAGGTGATGCTGGCCTTTCTGGAAAATGCCCGCCGTTATTCCATCCCGGGCGTTGTTATGATTTCCTGTGAGCAGGATGCAGCAGGCGTCGCTGTGCACATAGACGATGAGGGGCCGGGAATCGATCAGGATTTTGCCAGGACGATATGGGATGCGTTTGTGCGCACCGATGATTCCCGTTCCCGCCTGAGTGGCGGGACAGGCTTGGGTCTGGCGGTTGTAAAAGCCATCGTGCTGGCCCATGGTGGAAAAGTCTGCTGCGAAAAAAACAAATTAAACGGTACGCGATTCTCTTTCTGGCTGCCCGATGCTAAAACAAGTCAACCTGTGCTCAACCCCGTCATCTTGTCCTGATGCGCATCATTTCTCGCTTATATCCCATCTGAAAATGATGCCAGCCTGACTTCATGATTAATAATGCATCACCTGCATTTGTCATTGCCCTGGTCATTGCCCTAAAAGCGTAACGACAGGTAACTAACTTCGTGATTCGTGTATCCTGGCGAGCGTAACATCTCAAAGCCTGGCTATGCTCAGCGGAGTTCAACCTGCAACTATGACTATCAGGATATAAAAAGATGAAAAAATTAACAGTTATTGTTATGGCTACCGGTCTGTTTTTGTCTGTGAATTTACAGGCTAACGCCGAAGGATGTCTGAAAGGCGCCGCAGTCGGCGGCGTGGCCGGTCATGTTGCTCATCATCATGGTGTTGCCGGGGCCGCAGCCGGTTGCGCAGTCGGTCACCATATGGCGAAGAAAAAACAGAAAGAGGCCGAGAAAAATCAGCCGGCGCAGAATTAAGCTGAGCTTTGGTTCTGATGTAAAATAGCTGATTGCCGGACACGCTGTTGTCCGGCAATCGCGTAAGACTAATTTTTTTATAAAATAGCAGATAAGAGGTTTGACAGTTTGCGGGATATTATCTTTCAGAGTTAACAGGTGTAAAAGGAGCCACGTTGACCGGCAATATTCTTTTTATACTGACTCGTTAAAAAATAACAGTAGCAGACTTAAGCCATAACCGGCTATTCAGGTATGTTCTTAGCTGACTATTACGTTATTTCCTTCCCTGAGATGTATTCGCTCGACGGCCTAAGCGTCGTGGCTATTACGCCACTCTTCAACCCTCTCCTTTGAGACTTCTTTTTTATAACAAATCGGTGCATATCCGCCCTGCTTGCTCCATGCGCTGCGCCTGCCACAGCTACTGCCGTTACGTGCGGAGTTAAAGGGGCATGCACAAACACCCGGGTATGAGTCGATTGAATCCTCTATGATGAGCTGGCGAATCTGATCATCGGTTTGCTTAGATGTTTTACCTTCAGATGCGCTAACCCAAAAAATCATCATGCCCATACACAGAGAAAAGACGATTTTTCTGTTATTCATGATTTCCTCCAGAAGTGAGGAGGTTACGTTAACGCAGAATAAAATCGGGCGATCCTCTGAATAAAAGGCTAAAGATTGTCAACTCGGAGGGATGTTCTTCGCCCGGGGGAAAGTGACTGATTTTACTGAACCAGGCCAATACGTCTTCTGAGAAAATTTGCTGAATCAGACATAAGCCGCCGCCGGGCGGCAGCGGGGAAATAATTATAAAGGCATTACTTTCTGCACCTGATGCTGAAAAACGTAGGGATCGGAGAGCAGTTCAAACTGCTCATCATCCGGATATGTCACGGCAATCTGATACTTATCGCCTGCAAAGGCTTTAATCGCCTCGACGTTTTCCCAGTATGTAGCAAGAAAAAAATGCTCCCATTCACCCTGCGTTTCCCTGCGCACACGGGCTCCCAGATTTCCCGGTGTCCCTTCTGAATGTTCTACACCGGTCTTTTGCAGGTGAGTCGCAAAGCCCTCCGCATGCCTGAGCGGTACGCATCCGTGCCATGTTCTGACAATCATTTCGCTCTCCTCATGTTGTGGAACGATTTAAAACATAAAAAAAGTCCATTCTCTTTGTCTATGGTAAGAGCAGCATGATAATCTTTAACCGCAAAATAATTTCGCCTGATCCATGCCCCACCTTACTACCTGCAGGTTCAGAGAATGTGCCAGTCGCGCCGTTATTCTCGTGACTCGTACTGCTTAAAACTGACTCATGGAGAGAGTTACAGATGAATTCCTGTTCGACACCTCGTCTGGCGCTGATAATCACCAGTGCTTTGGGCTGCATATTTACTTTTTTTGTGTGGCTCAATGAAATCGACCGCACTACCTTTCTGGCACAACCCGTACTTAAAGCACTATGGTGCGCCGTTCTCCCTCTGGGACTGTCCGTTTTTTTGATCATAAAAAAATGGGGTAAGGGGGAGCCTATGAAAGGCATGATGAATAACATCAAGCTTTTCGCAGGTGCCGTTCTGATGGTTATCTTTTTAGGTTACATGCTGCTCACCACCCTAGTCTGGCTACTTCCGGGTACCATCAGCACCTATACGGCATATAGCGAGTTTTCGGCTGGCAGTCGTAACAGTTGTTCTGGCGTAGATGTTAACGATCCAGATCTGCAAAGACGGATTAAAGTGTGCGAACCTGCGGGCAATTATTTTGGTGGAGGAATGCTTAGTGTTACCAAACGTAGTACTGCGGCAGGCATGACCATTGTTAACTCAGTTCTTAAAGATTGAGACGCAATCCGTCTCTATTCCTCGCCCCGAAAAGACGACCGCAGGCGGGTAAATCGGGCCAGATAATTTTCACTACAGTACTAAATTTGGCAGGCTGCTAAACCCTGTTTACAGACGTCTGACTTACTTCCAGGCGATATAGCCGCCTGGAACGCTCCTGAAAGCACGGCATTATGTATGATGTAACTAATTTCAATGGCTGACCCAGCGCGATTAGTTCAGCATTTCGGGAGAATCCCTTTCCTTTATAAAAGCAATCTTAATCGGGTAAACGGAGGCAACCAATATCTCCCATAGTCCTGATCACATCCGCACGCTTAAATGTTTAATTCTGATTTTAAAAAATGATGTATTCAATGACTGCAATATTTACCACAGCCATCAGCACGATTAATTCTGCTTTGTACCCGATATCTTCAGCTGCGCCCTGGCATTATAGAAACGTCGATAGGATAACCAGACGGCGATGATGGTTGACAGGCTGGCGGTGCCTATCAGCATGAACGTCACCATAATCTGATACTTAATCGCCTTGAGCGGATCGATTCCGGCGAAAATCAGTCCGGACATCATGCCGGGCAGGCTGACCAGTCCGACGGTTTTGGCTGCATCCACTGTCGGGATCATCGCTGTGCGAATGCTGTCAGTAATAATCCGGCCTGAGGCGAGCTTCACCGATGCACCCAGGCTCAACATCTCCATAATTTTCTGGTGGTTGTCAGTGAAGCGCTGATTCAGGTTGCTGAAACAGAGCCCCACTGCAACCATGGCATTCCCGGCGATCATGCCTGTAATGGGAATGACCTGCATCGGCACAAACGCTATCGCGCCGCTCAGTACCAGAATCGTCAGTGTTATGACGGTGCCGCTGAAGATTGAAACAAGCGCTATCGCAAACGCGTTATCAATATTCTGACTGCGTTTGCGGGCGTTAATCGCGGCATTCACGCAGATAAACAGCACCATCAATACTGTCAGCCAGCGGTTATTGACATCAAAAATCGACTTCAGCACAAAGCCGACGATGACCAGCTGAACAATCGCCCGACAAACACTCCAGACAATATCTTTGCCCATGCCAAGTTTTTCTTTCTGGCTGATCAACAGCGCGATGACGACCAGCGTCAGTGACAGCAACAGCGAAGTGTCACTGATATTATGCTGATTCACGCTCGTTTTCCTTCTCTGACGGTTCAAGGCGCAGCACGTGCCCGGCCTGCTGAATATCGCTGACATCATGACTGATCCGTACCACAGCCACCTTTTCTTCAGCTACGATCCGGTTAATCAGTGAAAGTACAGCCAGCCTGTTCTCCTCATCAAGGGCGCTGGTCACTTCATCCAGTAACAGTACGTCAGGCATAAACTGCAGATTGCGGAGCAGTCCGACACGCTGTTTTTCTCCGCCTGAAAGTTGTTCAACCGATTTTTCCAGCATGTCAGGAGAAAGTTTAACGCTTTCCAGCGCAGCAACGAGCTTGTCCCGCTGTGGATTCTGACGGCGAATCTCCCAGGGCAGCGCAAGATTGTCATAAACCGTCTGGCCGAACAGTTGTGGCGTCTGAAAACAGTACGAAACCTGCTGACGATAGGTCTCGGCTTTTAGCGTGGTGATGTCACTGTTCCTGAAAAGGATTTGACCTGTCGTTGGGGTAATAAGTGAAGCAAGGATTTTCAGAAGCGTGCTTTTTCCGCTGCCGGATGGACCGGTCAGTAACACATAACCGCCCTGATTTAACTGCAAAGATACCGGTCGCAGTAACTGGCGGTCCCCGACCGAAAAAGTCACATCCTGCACAGCCAGCAGGGGCAAAGCTCTGTCCATATTTACGCCTCGGGGCCTGACAAAATTCAGAATGACTGGAGTTTAGTATCCGTAAAAAGCGGGCGTTATGACTCACAGACTGATTACCGGTAGTGTACTTCCCTGCCCTTAAACACAACCGGAATAGCGCATCAGGGGCATCTACTGAGAGGAAAAGCATAGGGCATTACGCTGCGGCTGTTCATCTTTTGAGAACAATTGTGACCGGCCATGTTGCAGCCGGTCAAAACTGCAAGCGTGACAGACATGCCAGGCGAGACTTATTTTTTTTCCCAGCTTGTTGAAACCGGATTGGTTACGCTGTTTTTTTCCTGCGTATAGGTGCCGTTCTGCTGCGCGATAGCCTCGCCGGTATCCACAATCGCGTTCTGAATAAAAACGTTCTGCTTTTCATTTCTGATAAAGGTTAACTGGTGAAAGGCCGTTTTATTGCCCCAGTCGGATGAAGGCAGTGAGATAAAGCGTACGGTGAAGGTTTCATCCTCAAACCTGCCCTGCATGACATAAACGCCGTAATGGTTTTCACCCTGAGAAATGATCTTATAGGTGCCGTTATCGTAGTAATAAATCTCCGCATCCGGAAATGGTTTTTTGTCATACATTTTTCGATAGTGCAGAACCTGTTTGATGGTGGGCTGACCAAAGCTGACGGAAAGCTTGTTACCTTCTGCTGATGTCGTCAGACCTTTAGCGTGAGCACTGCTCATCAGCATTAACAGGCTTGTAGTGATCATGGCGGTGGCTTTCACTCTATTTCTCCTTATCGGATTTGGGGGCCAATAGCGTAAATCACCCACGAACTTACACGGCAGCGGGTGTCTGGTGAAGAGGCAGCTAACACCTTATTACACATTGTTATAATCACGACAGGTGACCAGATTATTTCAGAAGCTCACGTCGGATAAACGTTGCCCGGCTGTCGATTGATGACAACAGCCTAATTAAGCAAACTGGCACCGACATTGACCGATAAACCCAAAATAGCCAGGTTAAAAATAAATGAGATAACAGACTGCAATAACGTCAGCTTACGCATCTCTGTTGTTCCGGTGGCGACGTCCGCCGTTTGCGAGGCAACCGCAATGGTGAATGAAAAGTAGAGAAAATCCCAGTAGCCAGGATTTTTTGTTTTATCCGGAAATCTCAGCGGACTCACGCTGTTATCCCGGTAAAGATAGTGCTGATGGGCATAATGCATCGCAAAGGCGCTGGGTAACATGGCCCAGGATGCAATCAGCGTCAGTGCCGTCAGCAATAAATGCAGCAGTCTCGGCGTGCCGGTGAGACCTTTAAGCGTGGGGAGTTCACTCAGTATGGCCACAATGCTGACGATACAGGCCACGATCACAATGCCCAGCACCAGTGCAGCACTCTGATCCTGCTGTTGAGCAATGCGCCTGATGCCCGTTGCATCGGTACGCAGCATGCGAAACCAGAGAATACCAAGATAGAGCCAGGCCCAGACATTCCAGCTAATCAGTAACCGCTGCATCTGCCCGGGATGATCAGAGAGCAGAAAATAACAGATCAGTCCGGCAGTGATGGAGATCAGCAGTCTCAAACGAGCATAAAGCGTGGAGGTTAAAGATGTCGGCATCGTAAAACCATGGTGGTTTAATCGGAGTGATAACAACTGTAGTTAAAATCAGGTGAAAATCCTGCACTAAGCATTAATTCTTACACTTTTAATGTACCGGTGTGGGTTCAATGCTGAATCATGAAAAGTGTCAAACAGGTCAGCGCAAAGTGTTATGCAGACAGTCGTCACCTGATGCTGAGATCAATAAATTATAACGTTGTCTCTGACGCGCTTTTTAAGCGACTCTTTCAGGCTATTTGCATAGTTACACAACAATTAATAATCCGGAATCAGTGAGTCAACTCGCAAATAAAATACTGAATGCTTTAACAGTCATCTCTGAAACATTATTTCTGTGAAGCCAGCTGGCTCAGCAGAAGCTATTAATATTTTCCTCTAATGGAAGTAAGTAAGAAATGGCGGGCTCAGGCGTACTGTTTCCTGATAATTCTGAAAGTCAGTGTAAGATGTTGGAAATATAGCGCTGTGATTAAGTATGAGTCTGATTTGCTGTATAATTACGTATTCGTTTACACAAACGCGTTCTCTGTACATAACGGTTTGTGTTTTAATCCTTGAAAGTTGATGAGGCTCTGAAATTTTATGGATGATGTTGATCTGGCCCAGGAGCGCGAAGAAGCGCATCTCGCCGCTTCTCTGGCAGCCCGTAAGACCAAACTTATAAGTCCCAACGGTTTATGCGTCTGGTGCAAAGATGAAGCTGTCGTGGCCGAAACGGCTTTTTGCTCAGCTGAATGCGACGAGGATTATCATAAGTATCGCCGTGAGCAGAGTCAGCGTATTAGCTGATATTCCTGAGTGAGACATGCTCAAATTAGCACTGATCACATCTCTGTCCTTAACCCGACAGGGTGCCTTGCCCGTTATCCGTAAGGTCATCGTTGTCATGTCAGGCTGCATGTTTTTGCCGTAACTGTCGGCAGGACCTTTTCAGAGGGCAGAAAAGAGACCGGTGTTGATGCTAATTCCCGGTGGTGAAGGCATGCAGACACTGCATGCCTCACTGATTACTAACTCAGGTATTGATTGAAGAAGTCGGTCATCTTCGCAAATGGAATTTTACCCATACGATCGTATAAATCGACATGCGTTGCATCCTTCACGATCAGCAGTTCTTTTGGCCTGCGTAACACCGCCTGTAACACTTTCCGGCCGGGGATCCGGACAAAAACAAAATGTCTGTAACACGGAAGAACTTAACCGGCAGGGACTGAATCGAGAGCGGCCTGCAGCCGGTCAGCGCTTGCCTGCTCGTCATTCTCCATAAAGAAAGCCACCAGTTCAGCAAGCTGAGACGGCGTGACTCCGACATTCATGCTCATATTCAGGTGCGCTTTCAGCTGCGGCTCAGTGCCGGACATGGCGGCCAGCATCCCTATGGTAGCCAGCTCGCGGCTTTTCCAGTCCAGGTTGTTGCGATTGAAAATATCACCGAAAAGATACGTCTTCAGATACGCGTCGGCAGCCGGAGCAAACCCGAACAGGGGGCCGCTGACCGCCTTTCCAGCAAGCGCAGCGCACAGCACGACAACGGAGCAGAGACCCCGTTTCATCAGGTTACGTTCATGACCTGTCTGCTGAGGCGTAGTGCTCATCCGTGACCTGCTCCATCCAGTCAACGACCTTGCCGTCCTGGGCTTCGGCGATGGCAATATGGGTCATGGCAGTCTCCGGTGCGGCCCCGTGCCAGTGCTTAACGCCGGTCGGTATCCACACCACGTCGCCGGGCCGGATTTCACGCACGGGACCACCCCACTCCTGCACCAGGCCAGCACCAGCCGTCACGATCAGCGTCTGACCAAGCGGATGCGTATGCCAGGCCGTGCGGGCAGAAGGCTCGAACGTCACGGTAGCCCCGCCGATACGCGCAGGCTCAGTGCCCTGAAAAGGGGAATCGATACGAACCGTTCCGGTGAAATAGTCTGGCGAACCTTTTACGGAGGGTTTTGCTCCGCTTTGCATAATCGTAATCATCGGGGTGATCTCCTTTGCGTAGGTGACTGAAACAGACAGTGCCAGGGACACTGCAGCATTGGCAAGTCTCTTCATGCAGGCTCCGTTTTCCAGAGCTGGAAAAGCCGGACGCGGACATCACGCCCGGCACTTTTTAAGTGTAGGCCTGGCAGGATTGGTTGATAAGCCAGGTAAAACTGAATGCTTATGTGCAGGGCATGCAACAATGACAGCTGAAATCCTGACCGCGCACGATCACGCTATTGATTCCATTCTCTGGCCCCGACTAAAGCCTCTGCTGAAACGCTTTCCGGACATTCAGATAGAACTGAGTGTCGATTATTCGCTGACGGATATTGTGGCAGCAGTTTGATGCCGGCATCCGACCGCGTGATGCTCCAGCAGCGAGCTGCATAATCTGATGACAGCCTCTGCGGTGATCACCGCATGCGCCGTCTGTACGGCGGATTCACTGATGATTTGCACTTTATTCTGCACATTCAGCGCAGCCAGTGCCTGCGGCAATAAACCAGCAGCCAGTGCGGGCGTCGCAGCAATGCTGAGTGGACGATGCTGCTGATGCGCGATCGCCTGTGCGCGTAAGCGAATCTGGTGCAATGACAGCCGCGCTTTCTGCACATACTGATGCAGTTGCAACGCCTCTTCTGACGGATGGATACGCGGGCCATTGCGAATAAACAGCGGATAACCCAGCGACTGCTCTAATTCCTGAATCAGGCGAGAGACGGCGGGCTGCGAGCGGTTCCGTGCTTTGGCCGCCGCAGTGACGCTGTCCGCAGAAATTACGGCCGGGAAGGCTTCCAGCTGACGCAGATCGAGGTCATTTAATAAGGTCATAGCAAGAGTACTTCCCTAAGTCATTGATCGTTCCCGATAATCACCCGGGAAAATCCATCATAAAGAGAGTCAGGCAAACCAGCCACAGTGAAAAATCGCGAAGCCCCTGGCATTAATGACGGCAGAACGTGACCGTCGGGTGGCCTTGCGTCTCCTGACTCCCGCCCGTTTTTACATTCCAGATCGCGACACGCTAATCCAATGAGCTCAGTGGCATTTTCAGTCCAGGCTAGAATTCAATAGGTAAGCGTCAGCATAAAACCGAGTTAACGGCGCGACTCATCATAAAGAGGACGGAAATATGAAATTCGGTGTGATATTTGAAGATACTGGCGTCGAAGAGGAACATGATTTTGATTCCAAACCTGTTGCCGGCGATTTAGTGACGTTAACGCGTGACGGGGTTGGCAAAGATTATATTGTTATCATTGAGCCTGACCCGGACCACACCCATGATGACGGGCGTGACGGGCATCCAACAAAGGCCAGAGTCCGGCCCGCTTAGCGCACGGTAAGATGCTTTTAACCGCCCTCTGAGGCGGTTTTTAGCCAGCTTGCATGGAATAAGGACGACTTGCTTACCTTAGCGGCTTTAGCGCTACATCAGCACGATACCACAGCGTTTCAGAAGCAAAGCCCAGAGTGCGAAAAGCAGGAGAGTGATAGCGCAGGAGATGAGCAGCGTCAGCCAGAAGCCGGTGCGCTGATAGAGAAAAGGGAACAGAATAAACATGGGCAGTATCGGCACCACATACAAGAAGGTGTACCAGGCATGAGCACTAATTTTTGCCTGGGTCTGTCCTTCTACCTTCATCCAGATAAGCACCAGCACGGTAACCAGAGGTCAGGCCGCAAGTAAGCCGCCCAGGCGATCGCTACGTTTAGCCGCTTCTGAAATCAGCACGACCATAAAAGCCGTGATAGCATATTTCGATATCAGCCAGAGCCTGATTGTTCTCAATATTCCTGTTCATCCGACACCTGAGTGCCGGACCGTTTACAATCGTCCCGCTCCGGGATGTCAGCAGACGCAGTTACGGCATCATCCTGCGCAGCGTGTCATCTTTCAGAAAATAGTGATGGAACAGCGCCGCCAGCGCATGCAGACCGATTAACCAGTATCCCAGCGGGGCAAGAGTCTCGTGCCAGCCAATCAGCATACTGGCCGTGGCGGGATCGGGCGATGTCGCCACAGGCATATTGATCCCAAACAGGGCCCACTCTTTGCCACGCAGGTAACGCGAGCTCAGCCCGAGAATCGGTAAGACCACAAACAGCGCATAAATCAGTGTGTGCACCAGATGTGAAAGACCGATCTGCCAGCGTGCCACGGGCGGCGTAATCGGCGGCGTTACAGCACGGGTACGCAGCCAGAGGCGGGCTATCATCAGGATCATGACACAGAAGCCTGCGGAAAAGTGGGTGATCATCACTGCATTTCGCTGCCAGGTTCCCTTCTCTGCCATCCAGCGCAGTTCGATGGTGGCATAGGCGACGATAATCAGTAAGACCGTCAGCCAGTGGAAAAGAATTTGCGAACCCCGGTATTTCTTCAGCATAGATAAACTTCCGTCACTATTTTTTTGCGTCACTATACCAGTTATTTATTAGATGTTTATTAAGCGATTACTGGCGCGTTATGACAGGCCACACGGCTTAATGATACAGGCTGATAAGGACCAATCTGCCTCAAACGCAACGCAGGATCAGCTACGTGCCACAGAGATAGCCTGTGGTTAAGAGTGCCTGCCGCTGACATATTGCCTGCAGCGCTCAGCATTCGATTTCCTCTTGTCCTGCAGACCCACTGAGCAAATTCATGCGTATGAATATCCCGTTAATCCCTAAGGCTAATCAGGCTTTTTAGTTCATTACGCCTTTAACATTCAGCGCTGCGGATATAAGAAGTTTATGATTTAACACAGCGATAAATCTTAAACTTAACCTGATGTTCATCCTGTAAAATGGCGAAAGCATGCAGCTGACGCGCTGCGTGCCGCCATAAATACACTCCGCACTGGAACGATTAGCCCGCCCTGTGCGAATGTTTCTTTAAGTCAAATCCGCGCCCTGCCGCCATGACCCGCTTGCGCCTCGCTTAACTTTAGTACCAGCGTAAATAAGAGTAAAAATAACGCGCGTTACCGTAACCTTAGAACTCTACATTTCTCATGCAAAAACAGTAACTTCTCCTCTCATTAGAGTTCGCCTATGCTGGCTGCTCACGACATTTTGCGTCAGAGGGATTTGCTATGTTTAACGTACCCGCAACCTACAGTGCAGAGGCTGTTGAGTGCCTTTACGAAGTTATCGACATACTCAACCTGAACGGCGCACGATGCCACGTTATCTTTGATAGTCAGGCGTCCCGCGCCGCGGTGATCGAGGCAGATACAACAGAGCAACTTGGCGAAATGCGCTACCCTGTGCTGGCTGTGCTTGAGATGGAGCGCGTCACCAGCATTAATACCCTACTGCGTATTAAATCATTCTGGACCGATTCAGACGGTGCTCACCCTGAAATAGCGTCAGGCAGCCTGGCGAACGCGTTATATAAAGCGCTGACACTGAAAAAACATATTACGCTGGTGGGATTGTAAATCAGGCTAATAAGGAGCGCGCGCGTTGAGTTCCCCTGGAGCTCAGGCTGTTCAGACACGCGGCAAGAATGTCCTGGGCTGTTGAAGCACTGTGGGAAATATTCATAGAGGACCAAATCTGATCAGCAACGCTATCAGAGATAAATAAGTGCAAATAAACACGGGAACCGCAAACAAAGACTATATGCGCGCTTATTACAATCCGTTTTCCCCCATTTTACTGAAAGCGTTCTGAACTCGCGCGCATCATGATTTTTGGTTATAAAGAGTGATTAAGTTCTCGTCAGCACCAAAGGTGTACAGCTACGTTGGATGAAAAACTACCCGGCATGCTCAGCAGAAAACGTCAGGTAATTTTCGGGTGTAATAAGCTGATAAGGCACCCAGTTAAGCGTCTCAACTTTCTTCTTATCCAGCAGCGCTTTGGTCACCTGGACCGCACCTGTGGCCTGTCCTCTGGCATCCTGAAAAATAGTCAGCGCCATCTTGCCGTTTTTAATGAACTGCTGACCGTCCGGTGTTCCGTCGATACCGGCCACGAGAATTTTTTCATTCTTCGCCTGGTTTAACGCCATGATGGCACCGATTGCCATCTCATCGTTATTTGCGGCGATGGCATCAATCGGACGCTGATTCAGCAGCCAGCCTGACACGACATCTACCGCTTCATTGCGCTGCCATTTCGCCGTCTGCTTCTCAATGACTTTCATGTTCTTATATTTGCTGATAACGGCTTCTACCGCGCGGGTACGTTCCCGAGCCTCTTCATTCGACAGCGCCCCCATAAGAATGGCCACATTGCCTTTGTAGTTCATTTTTTTTGCCAGTGCTTCCATCTGCATTTCGCCGCCCAGCGCCGAATCAGAGCCGACATACGCCATGTTTTCGGGCAATTTCACTTCCGGTTTTCGGTTCACAAAAACCAGCGGAATACCGGCCTTTTTTGCCGCATTAATCATCGGCAAGACGCCCTGGGTATCGACCGGATTAAGAATAATGGCGTCTACGCCCTGGTTGATAAAGTCATCTACCTGCTGCACCTGCAGCGCGACATCACCTTTGGCATCGACAAACTGGCTGTTGAGCTGGCTGGCTTTCAGCTCCTGTTGCATGCGGGTACGAAGTATAGAGACAAAGTTAAGGTCGAAGTTAGCCAGTGCGACGCCAACGGTAAGGGTTTTGGCGTTGCCACTGACACTAAACAGCAGGACGCATAGGCAAAGAAGGAGGTTTCTGATGTTCATAGTGTGTTCCTGTAGGGTTGAGGTTGTTATTGTTTTCATTAACTTTATTTTGCGTCGGGCAACAGGCAGATATCCGACGCACTGCGCTTACAACGTAAAGTGATCGCGGAACTGCTGGATAGCCGCTGTACTATCGCCGCTGGCCCAGCCCTCCATAGCCACTGTGCCGCTGTAACCCATCTCCTGCAGCGTTCGGGCGATAGCACGGTAATTGATCTCCCCGGTGCCCGGCTGCTGGCGGCCAGGTACATCGGCAACCTGAATTTCTCCGATGGCGGAACCGCAGCGCCGCAGCAGTTCAATCAGATTGCCTTCGCCAATTTGCGCATGGTAGAGATCCAGATTCATCTTCAGCGCCGGGCTATTGATCGCCTCGACCAGCGCCAGCGTCTCAGACGCCAGGGCAAAGGGTGTGCCTGGATGATCGACCGGCAGGTTAAGGTTCTCGAGTGTGAAAACCCGTCCGGCTCGTTCGCCAAGAAGCGCAACCTGCCGCAGCGTATCGGCGGCCTTCAGCCACATTGCGCCGGTTACCGTTGTCACGGGTTTTACCGGCAGACCGCGATCGTCAAGCCCGGTGCCATGCAGATTCAGTACCGGACAGCCGAGACGTGCAGCTACGGCCAGCGACGCTTCAGCGCTTTGCAGCAGTTGCTGGATTTCCGTCTCATCCGTCAGATTACCGCTCAGATAACCGGTCATAGAGGTAAAGCGCGCACCGGTCGCGACCAGCGCATCGATATCCTTGCTGGCCCATCCCCAGATTTCGACGCCAAAACCCAGTTCGTGAATGCGTTTTACGCGCTCAACAAACGGCAGTTCCAGAAATACCATTTCAGCGCATACGGAAAGTTGATAAACGGCCATCAGCGAGCTCCCAGCTTAACCGGCAGGTTGCGCTGCACAGATTCGATACAGGCCAGCGCGATTTCCAGCGCGTTTCGCGCGTCTTCGCCGGTGGCGCGGGGCGTTTCACCGCTGCGGATACAGTGAGCAAACTCACTCATTTCTGCCACGTACGCTTCGCGCAGCAGATCTGAATCCAGTCTTGACGTATCGACCGAAATTCCGCTGGCGGTATAACGCACGCAGTGATTGGCATTGATGTGGCCCGCCTGAAGCATGCCTTTGCTGCCGAAGACCTCGCCACGCACGTCGTAGCCGTACACCGCCTGAAAGTTTGCCTCAGCAATCGCGATGGCGCCGTTGTCGAAGCGAATAGTGACAACCGAGGTATCCAGCAGGCCTTTATCTTTAAAGTCTGGCCGCACCAGTGCATCGGCCAGCGCATAGACTTCAACCGGCTTCGCGCCGTGATTGAAGTGCAGCAGGGTGTCAAAATCGTGAATGAGGGTTTCAAGGAAAATTGTCCACTGCGGAATCGGGGCGGGATCGTTCAGGCCCGGGTCACGGGTTACCGATCGGCTGAGCTGCGTCGTACCATTCTCGCCGTTTTTCACCGCCGCAATCGCCGCAGCAAAGCCGGAATCAAAGCGGCGATTAAAGCCTACCTGTAACACCACGCCGGCCTGTTTTGCCGCCGCGATAGCGCGATCGGCCTCCTCCAGCGTCACTGCCATTGGCTTTTCACAGAACACATGTTTGCCGGCATTAGCCGCCGCGATCACCCACTCTGTATGTGTCCGGGCAGGAGCCGCAATCGCGATAGCGTCAATTTCATCATCCTGCAGCAGCGCATGCAGATCGCTGTACGCTTTGCTGACCCCAAGCCGGCTGGCGAGCTTTTCCGCCGCGCCAGGAAACGGATCGGCCACGGCTGCCAGGGTGGCGCCAGGCACGCGCCAGGCCAGATTTTCGGCATGAAAACTGCCCATGCGGCCTGCGCCAATTAAACCCACACGCACTGTTTGATGGTTCATAAAAACTCCTTATTATTTCGCTTTAGCCCAGGCGGGCGAGGACGGGTGTTGATGAGATGGTTGCGCATCAGCGGCGAAACGACGGGATTTGGAGAGCATCAGCGGCTCAATATGCTCAAGCGAAACGCCGCGGGTTTCCGGTAAAAAACGACGGACAAACCAGAACGCGATAAGGCATCCCACCGCACACAGCATCAGCGGGAAGGCACCATGAAAGTGTTCCATCAGCACCCGGCTGCGGTTCATCATCGGGAAGCTTTGCGTAACGATAAAATTCGCGACGTACATTGAGGCAAACGCAAAGCCCATCGCTACGGCGCGGATACGATTAGGAAAGATTTCAGAGATCAACAGCCAGGCACCCAGGCTCCAGGAAAGGCCAAATATCAGCACAAAGGCTAACAGCCCCATCACTGGCAACATCCCTCCAGCATCGGCGATAAATGCCCAGGCGGTGAAGACCATAGAGAGCACACATCCCAGTGCCCCCCAGCGCAGCAGCAGCGTCCGGCCCAGACGATCGATGGTACTCAGACAAACGGCCACACCAGCCAGCAGCGCAAGTCCAGGGAAAATGCTGTGAAACAGGGAAGACTGGGTACTGCCGGTGATGTTTTGTAAGAGTGACGGCGCGTAATAGAGCAGGATGTTGATACCGGAGATCTGCTGCAAAATGGCAATGGCACAGCCAATCAGCAGGATATAGCGTGCCCGTGCATCCCGCAGAATGCCGGGCTGGCTGGCCCGGGCGTTGTCATGCTGATGTGACGTCAGGATCTCCTGTAACAGTCGCCCGGCGTGCCGGGCATTTGAAAGACGGGTCAGCACGTCGAGGGCGCGATCTTTTTTACCGTTCAGCGCCAGCCAGCGCGGCGACTCCGGCATAAATGGCACCAGCAGCAGGAATAGCGCACAGGGCACCACGCCGGAGGCCAGCATCCAGCGCCAGCCTTCACTGACAATCCACTGATGCGGCATACCGCGTGCAATCAGGTAATTCACGATATAGACCGTTACCTGTCCACCGACCATCAGCATCTGCTGCAGGCCGAGCATGCGGCCCCGCCAGTCTTTCGGTGAAACCTCCGCGATATAAAGCGGCGTAATCGCTGATGCCATCCCGACTGCCAGCCCACCTGTCAGCCGCCAGAGAACAAACCCGGTCAGAGAACTCGCCAGCGTAGCACCTACTGCGAAGAGCAAAAAAAGTATGGCGGTGAGGATCAGTGTTGATTTGCGGCCAATACGATCTGAAATGAAGCCCACGCCCCATGCGCCAACGATGCAGCCAGTAATGACATTCGATACTGCCCAGCCACTCTCCCACGGGGTTAAGTACCGATGTTCTGTCAGCGGCTCGATAACGCCGGAGATAACGGAAGCGTCATAACCCAGAATGACGCCACTGAGTGAAGCAATGGCGCAGATAAACAGAATCAGCCGTAAATTATGTTTGCACATAACAACTTATTTCCCTTCGCTTGTTTGGTTCAGGTAACTGCATCCACAGTTGCAAAGGTGATGCCAACCGAAATCCGGGAAATTTTGTGAGCGCTGCCACAGCCCCACCTCACAAATTGGCAACAAAATTTACATGTCAACTTAACATGTCCATAAAATGGGCATTTGATCCCGTGAGGTGGCGTGTGAGTCAGCAACTGTTATTACGCGATGAGAGCGAAGCAATTTTCAGCCTGCCGGACAGGGAAGACGCTGACGGCTGGGATGCGCTGTTATGGCAGAGCTGGCAGCGTTTCATTCAAGGCGAACAGCCACCTGCGCTGCGACAAACTATTCTGCATTCCTGGCAGCGTTCGCAGCAGTACGCTATCGATCCGCACTGCTTTATCTATAGCGCCCCGCCAGCCAGTGAGCTGACGGCAATTCTCGAAAACAATGCAGAACTGATTCTTGTTGCGCGCAACATCATGGAAAATTTGCTCGCCTATAATCCGGATGGGCACATTAACCTCACCGACGCACAGGGGGTAACGCTCCATTTTTGCGGGGCCGACCTGACACCGGTCGGCAGTATTCTGCGTGAAGAGGTATTGGGCACTAACTGTACCGCGCGCTGCCTCATTGAACAGCGGCTGGTGTACGTGCTGAGCGGTGAGAACTGGAAGTTTGATCTGCGCAAACGTCGCCGACAGTGCGCTGCGGCACCGGTCCGCAATGAAAATGGAGAGTTGATTGGTGTGCTGACCCTGACCGCCACGCCGGATAATTTTAACGCCCACACGCTGGGTACGGTTCAGGCGGCGGCGGAAGCTGTCGGGCAGCAACTGATGTTACGACGCCTGCTGGCTGAACAACAGTCTATTCTGGAGACGCTGAATGAAGGCGTTATTGTCTGTGATAAACAGGGACGCATCAAAACGCTTAACCGCTATGCGCGCCAGATTTTCAGCGGGCTGGAACCACGCGATACTCCGATTGATGAACTGCTGCGACCGCAGGCCGGATCGCTGCTGACCATGCCTTTCTGTAATGACCTTGAGCTGCAGTTCAGGCCAGCAGGCCTCGCTCCCCTCTCCTGCCTGATATCGTTAATGCCCGCTCCGGATGGCGGACGCGTGCTGTCACTGCGTGAAAATCAGCGTATCCGCGCGATTACACGACGTGTAATGGGTGTGAACGCCAGTTACACGTTTGAAATGATCCGCGGCCACTCATCACGCCTGCAGCAGGCGATCCATAAGGCACGCGTCAGCAGCCGTACCGACAGCACAGTGCTGCTCAGCGGCGAAAGCGGCACCGGTAAAGAGTTGTTTGCTCAGGCCATTCATAATGCGAGTCCACGCCATCAGGAAGCCTTTATCGCTCTGAACTGCGGCGCACTCCCGCGTGATCTGGTGCAAAGCGAGCTGTTTGGCTATGCCGATGGCGCCTTTACCGGTTCACGTCGTGGCGGTTCACCGGGCAAATTTGAACTGGCTGACGGCGGAACCCTTTTTTTGGATGAGATTGGTGAGATGCCACTTGAAGCGCAAACCAGCTTATTGCGTGTTTTACAGGAGAGCGAAGTGCTGCGTATTGGCGCTGCGCAGCCGGTGAAAGTTAATGTGCGCATTATCGTAGCAACCCACTGCAACTTACCTGAAGCCGTAGAGAAAAACGCGTTCCGGCGCGATCTCTATTATCGTCTGAATGTGATTTCACTGGAAATCCCACCATTGCGCGATCGTCGTGAAGACATTCCGGAACTGGTGAACATTTTCATTCAGGCACTCTGCACGCGTCTGAAGCGTATTCCACCGGTGGTCGCGCCCGAGGCAATGACATGTCTGCAATCCTGGGATTGGCCTGGAAATGTGCGCGAACTCGAAAATGTTATTGAGCGTGTCGTTAACCTGAGTGAAGGATTTGAAATTACCCGATCCGATTTGCCGGAATCGCTGCAGGAGAATTTACCCAGTGATGTGTCCGAAGATATGCCATCCTCACTGCAAAATCTTGAGCGTATGCATATTTTACAGGTTGTAAGTGATCAACACGGGAATCTGCGTCAGTCGGCCCAGTTGCTGGGCATTTCACGAACAGCGTTATACAACAAACTGAATGGCTGGGAAATCGATTACCGTGCTTTTAGAAAAAACATGCCTTAATCTCTGCAATGGCCTGACTGATTAGCGGCATAAAATCGTATCCGCTGCTGACCAGCAAGATGCCGCAAATTATCCAAATCACGATAAATACTCCCGCCGTTATGCGACTGACAGGACCTCTGCTGGCCTGCACTGCGCTTTCCCGATGCTCATGCGTGACTTCGGCTGGAATGAGATGCACCACCAGCATGATGCCTGATGGTTCGATGATCAGGTCATTGAGATAGCCGATAATCGGAATGAAGTGGAGATCAAGTCGATGGGGGAAACGGCTTTACGCATCTGTATAGCTGCACCTTTTACACGCGTGCTGCGTGCTAAAAACGATCTTACTCATCAATTCTTAGCATCAGAGATATTCGCATCCCAGACTTTCATCACGGCGGATACCGCCGCATCCAGTTCTTTACCGCTTGCCCCATCCCGGGCTTCCGTTGACAGGCCGAGTTCAAAACTGTGGAGCGTTACCGCCAGCGCCCGCACGTCTGTACTGGCAGCCAGCTGTCCCGCCTCTTTCGCTCTCGTGACACATCGCAAAAATCCCGCCCTTGTCCGTTCGCGCTGCACAGTCAGAATTTCACGGATGTGATCATTAGCGGGTGAACAGGTATTCACGGACAGCGCAATCAGGCAGCCGCTGGGATGCCCCGGTTCTGTCTGCATTTTTGCCGAACGGCGCAATGCCAGTTCGACAGCTTCGCGAGGCTCAAACGTGTCATCCCACAGGCAATCGTTAACCTGGCCGTAAGTCGACGCATAGCATTCAACCACCTCCTCAAACAGCGCCTCTTTTGATCCAAACGCAGCGTAAAAACTCGGTGCGGTAATACCGTTACCAAGGTTCGACTTAAGCATGGCAAGCGAGGTGGACTCGTAGCCATACTGCCAGAAAAGGGTCATCGCCTGACGAATTGCCTCATCACGATCAAATGTCCGTGGACGTCCCATCTGAGCCATATCCGCTCCTGTTTTTACCTGTCAGATTTAAATACTAATCGATACATATGTGCTTGACAAGGCTCAGGCCGGCCTATAGCTTCAGATATATACCAATCGATACATTAATCAGAAAATTTTTTGCCACAAGGGTTTTCACGCTATCAACGATTTAAAAAGGGGCTCACGTGCACACCACTTCAGAATTCCATGAAACCACCCCCCAGCGGGGTCTGCCTCTGGCTTCCCTGCTGGCCTTTGCCATGACGGGCTTTATTGCCATCCTGACAGAGACACTACCGGCAGGTCTTCTTCCGGAAATCGGCGAAGGCCTGGGTGTTACTCAGGTGATGGCGGGCCAGCTGGTCAGTATTTATGCGCTGGGATCGCTGCTTGCGGCGATCCCGTTAACGGTGCTGACCGGTGCATGGCGGCGTAAAAAAGTTCTGCTGCTTGCCGTCGGCACCTTTCTGATTTTCAATACCATGACCACCCTTTCGTCCAGTTACTGGCTGACGATGGCGGCCCGTTTTATGTCGGGTGTGGCAGCCGGACTGGCATGGGGGATCCTGGCAGGCTATGCACGCCGCCTCGTTCCTGCTGCGTTACAGGGTCGCGCACTGGCTATTGCTATGGTTGGCATACCGGTGGCTCTGTCGCTAGGTACGCCGGCAGGCGCATGGCTGGGCAGCCTGATAGGATGGAGAGTGCCCTTTGGGATCATGGCAGCCCTGGCCGTGATTCTGTTCATCTGGACATGGATCGTGGTTCCTGATCTGCCGGGGCAGCAGTCAGGCCGTGGCCTCCCTGTGTGGAACGTTTTCCTGATGCCCGGCGTCACACCCGTTCTGGCGGTTATCTTTCTGTGGATGACGGCACACAACATTCTTTACACCTTTATTGGCCCGTTCCTGCAGCTGTCGGGACTGGCTGCAAACGTCGGACTTATCCTGCTGGTTTTTGGCATTGCGGCACTTATCGGCATCTGGATTACCGGAATGCTGGTAGATCGCTATCTGCGCAATCTGGTTCTGCTCAGCCTTGCGGCCCTGGCGGTTGTCTCTGTGGTGCTCGCCGCAGGCATGCGGCAACAGGTTCTCGTCTTTCTGGCCGTCATCGTCTGGGGATGGTCGTTTGGCGGCGCGTCAACTCAGATGCAGACGGCCGCTGCCGACTCGGCGGGCAATTATGTCGATGTCGTTCAGGCGATGGTGACTACCGCATGGAATCTGGCCATTGCCAGCGGCGGGGTCGTTGGCGGGCTGCTGCTCAATAATGCCGGTGCTGAGTCATTCCCCTGGGCGCTTCTGGCCTTTATGGCTGTTGCGTTTGTCATCGCCTGGCGTGCGAAAAAGCACGCCTTCAGGCCTGGCGTCAGAGGCGGTTCAGGGAAGTCGTAGCCGCGTAAATTGTCTGAAACCACACATTTCTCTAATTTGCTTTGCAATCTGCGACACGGATGTCCGCCTGAAGATGCTGAGCAAAATGCCGTTCCTGCATCGCATTGCGATGAGGAACCTTGCCTGAAACGGACTAACAAAACAGGTCACTTTTATTTCAGGAAAAGTTCTAAGGACATCACCTTTTGGCTGTCATCGGTGACGCTCACTTTTTGACGTCCGAAGATCGGGTTACTGAAGTGCTGGTTTTTATGAAATCTGACAACTCAGTACCTCGCGCGGCTACTACTCAGTCGTGGAAAAGCCGCGGGCGGCGGCAACGCTTCCGGGTCAGCAGGCACGTTGTTCAGCATCCGCAAAAATGACGCAGCCCAGTGATGGCTGTTGTGCATATGCAGGCCTTTCATCAGACGGGCGTGCTGACAGCGCCGTTCGTGTAACGGCATCTGCAGGGCGCGATGGACCGCACTGGCCATGGCATCAGGATCATAAGGATTGACGATGATGGCACCTTCCATCTGCCCGGCGGCACCGGCAAACTGCGACAGGATAAGTACCCCTGGATTTTTCGGGTCCTGCAGCGCGACGTACATTTTGGCCATCAGGCTCATGCCCGCCATGAGCGGCGTAACCAGCGCAACGCGTGAGGCACGATAGATACCGGCCTGCTCTTCCCGGCTGTAAGCGTGAGTCAGATAGTTCACCGGATACCAGTTCATGGTGCCATGCACACCATTGAGTTCTCCACATTGCGCTTCCAGAGCGTGACCGAGTTGTGACGCATCATGTGCGTGTCCGGCTGCCGGCGGCGCAAGCTGCAACAGCGTGATATTTTTCTGGTAGCAATCATGCCTCCGCAGCAGCACCTCCAGCGTGCTGATTCGATAAGGCAGTCCTGAACTCTCATCAAGATGGCCGCCGCTCAATACGCTATTTTCGGGCAGACTTTCGCGGCACTGCATTTCCATATAGGCGCAGCTGTTACTCTCACGCAGAGACTCAACATCGTCGAGGTCGATCCCGACCGGGAACACACCAACGTTGATGATCCGGCCATGAATGCGAAAGCTGTGCGCTTCCAGCCATTCCAGCCGGAATTCGCTCTCCAGCCAGACGAGGAAGTTATTCATATCCTGCACGGTCTGAAAGCCAATCAGGTCACAACACAACAGCGACTCTGTAAACCAGCGCCACTCGGGTATGGTTTCAAACATTCTGCCAGCCGGGAAAGGCTGATGCAGAAAGATGCCGACTGAATTGGGCAGGCCCTCTTCGCGGATGTAGCGGGCACAGCCCAGCAGGTGATAATCCTGAATCCAGATAACATCGTCTGGTGTGGCATTTTCACAGATGGCCCGCGCATAGGCTTTATTAATGTTTTTATATTCCTGAAAACCATTGGTGGAAAAACGGGCCATGTCCGGACGCTGGTGGAAAACAGGCCATAGCCCTTTATGAATGTAATTATGGTATCCCTCATTAAGCTCGCCCGGCGTATAGGGGAAGGTCACGGTTTCATACCGATCGTGCTGCTTCGCAACATCGGCTCTTGACGCATCCTGAGAGATAACCGTGCTTTCACCATTCCAGCTAATCCAGAGGCCGCCCAGCCGGGAGAGTATCCCGTCATAAACTGCAGTAAGCGTCGAGCGTTGCGATTGATTATGAGAAACAAGGATAAGGCCTGACATGGTGTGTTCCCTGATTGAAGGCTGTGGACAGGCGATCAAGCCTGGCAGCCTGCGGCTGTTAAGCTGAGGTCGGAGGATAAACTGGAGAAAACCGCTCATGAGTGCGCGCCCTGTCCGCTTAATGCCTGCTGGCGCTTCTGGCGCAGATTGAATCATTAATCCTATCGTGCAGAGTCGTCACCCAGACGCCAGGCAGTGAGGGAAAGGCGATGAATCCGTTTCGCTCAAAAAAATCCGGCACGGGTTCACCCATTGCAATAATACGGCGGCAGCCTCTGGTGCCAGGATGAGAAAGACAGCAGTGCAGCAGCCAGGATCCAAGCCCGACAAAGCGATACTCCGGCGAGATAAACAGATTCCGGATTACCCAGGTTTCAGCCATGTCAGTTACAACCCGGGCAAAACCGATTTGTCGGCCATTACGATAAAGCCCGAAGCACAGGCTGTTGTTGAGGGCCAGAATCAGCGCGCGGCTGTCGGGTATCGTTGTGCCCATCCATTGCGCAACCAGGCGATAGTTCAGCAGTGACGGATCGGTACTGGCCTCAATAGCATCCCGGAACCACTTGCGGGGCGAAATGAGGCGAAGGCGCTGCTGCTCAGCAAGATCGGCTAATGCCGCCTCGCGGCAGCCCGGTATGGACCAGGGCTTATTAATGCATTTCATTCACGGCTTTCCGATAAGAGGCGCACAAGCGCCCGGTGCCGTCAATTAAACCGGGAGGCCCGTAAAAATGGCGTAAAAAGAGGCTGGTGAAGTGTAAAAACGCTGCAAAACAACTGCCGCCATGGCATTAGCGGGCGAGTACGGCGTGAAAGTCAGCGCTGGATGGTGGTGAGCTAACCGGGAACTGGCCTGGATCTGCCTCTCTCAGCAAAAGTATTGTTCAGAGAAACCTGTTTAAACGGGCATAAACAAAAGGCGCTAAAGGCTTTCAGGCAATCGCTGCTGGCGGAAATGCGTCGGGGAACATAACTCTACTTAACCGTGATCCTTAGTTCTCTGAGCGGCCCTGAATATGCTCACGGAGAAAAGCCCTCTGTCAGAGGGCTTTAATTAGTGTGCACTCAAACCATGACGCTTACAGACGAAAGGCATTCACTGCTTCACGTAACGAATGTGCCTGGGCTGAAAGTGACTGCGATGCCGAAGAGGATTCCTCAACCAGTGCAGCATTATTCTGCGTGACGCCATCCATCTCATTGACCGCAATACTGACCTGAGAAATGCCCTGCATCTGCTCTGCTGAGGCAAGTGAGATGTTGTCCATCGCGTCGGCCAGTTTTCCGACCATAGCATTGATATCAAGGATGCTCTTGCCTGTTCCGGTTGCGACAACAACACCACTTTCAACCTGTGCTACGGCTTCTTCAATCAGATGTTTGATATCTCTGGCAGCCGTGGCGCTGCGCTGAGCAAGCGTCCTGACTTCACCGGCAACGACGGCAAAACCCCGCCCCTGTTCGCCCGCACGAGCGGCTTCTACCGCAGCGTTGAGCGCCAGAATATTGGTCTGGAAGGCGATTCCTTCGATAACGGCAGTAATATCCCGGACTTTCACTGCGCTTTTGGAAATATCATTCATCGTCTCTGACATCCGCTGCATATCGTGCTCGCCCGACCGCGCCAGGGTAGCGGTTTCGCGTGCAGAGTCCGCAGTCTGCTGCGCACCCGCTGCATTGCTTTTTACCGTGACGGTGAGCTGTTCGATACTGGCGGCAGTTTCCTGTAACGCGGCAGCCTGCTGCTCTGTACGGGAGGAAAGTTCGGTATTGCCCTGGGAAATTTCATCAGCAGCCATGGCTACCGAAGCGGAGGAGTCTTTGATATGGGAGACCAACTTGCGCAGATTATTTTGCATGCTATTCAGGGACGCCATCATGCTGACGGTATCCCCCTGACGAAGTGTCACCGTCGTTGTCAGATCCCCTGCAGCAATCGCGGCGGCCAGGCCCTGCGCATGAGAAGGTTCGCCACCCAGTTGAACCTTGAGCCAGCGGGTAATCAGGCCACTCATCACAAACCCCAAAATGACAAACAGGGTCGTCAGAAACGCCAGCGTTACATAAACACCCGAGAGCGCCTGCGTTGAGGTTTCCGCCGTTTTACCTGTAACCCGCGCCTGATAATTCACCATGCCGTCCACTGCGATACGATATTGAGTAAGCGCAGGAATCAGTTCGCTCCGAAGCTTATCCCGGAACGCAATAGCATCTGGCGTAAACACATTCTGCTCAGCCTGACGAAGCGGACCTGATGCTACTTCAATTTTATTGAGTTGCGTGGAAGCCTCTTCAACTTCAGCAAGATTAATTCCAGGAATGCTTTTAGCACCGTTGATCAGCTGCCGGAAATGCGCAGTGGTATTGTCATTCGTGGTCTGTAAGACAAAAACTGCGTTTTAAGTTTTTCTTCTGTCTGGGGCTGAGTGCCTGCAGCCGCAGAGACTAAAAGAAGCGCCTGCTGAGTCAGGTTATCTTTTAGCGTTTGAAGTGCCTGAAGATCGCCAAGGCGCGCGCGGGTCAACGCCTGCTGTTCGCTGGCGGTATTAAGTTTAAACCCGGCAAAACCTGTTACAAAAACGCCCGCTAAGATGACAGTGAGAAATGCTGCGGTGAGCATAACGCTTAATTTTGTTTTTTTGTTGCTCATCGCTGAACACTCCGACGTCTGATTTATTAAGTTATTACCGACGTTCCGCACCTGTGGCTCGCTGGTCCCTTCCGTCTTTATCGGCAGCGAGCATGAAAATTGCAGTAAGGAAGCATGCGAGGCGCAATAATTTCTGGGGAAGAGACTATTAGTAGAAGAGGGATGCCATAAGAGAGTGAGTTTTAGTAAGACTGAGCACCAGAGATGTGAAAGATCTTTCACCTCTTTTTACGAAGTAAATTATGCAGTTTTTGCCCAAAAGGTGTATGGAAAGCGTGAGAATGGCGCTCTGGCGCGTTGTGCATTTGATTCTGTTACTTGCTTAATTATCTGGCCCTGAACTGGCAATTTTTTTCAAAGAGTCACACCCTGAAGTTTCGCAAAGGAGTCAGAAATTAATCACATGCGACCTGTCACCGCTAAAATAACGCGCAACATTATCAAATGCCGTTCTGAAATAGAGCGCATAGCTGGCCTTTTCAACATATCCCAGGTGCCGCGTACACAGTACATTGGGCATCTGCAGGTAAGGATGCCGGGTGTTGTAAAGCGGTTCCTCTTCGTAAACATCCAACGCCGCAAATCCAGGCCGCCCCTGTGTCAGGGCATTGTGCAACGCGCCGTCATGAACCAGTTCAGCCCGGCTGGTATTGACGAATAACGCATCAGTTTTCATCAGCGCGAGATCGGCTGGCGTGATGTTGCCTTGCGTCGCAGCCACCAGCCGCTGGTGCACGGTTAACACATCGCGCGTGGCGAAAAATTGCTCCCGACTTTCGGGAACCGTCCATCCGTCTGCTCGTGCCTCTTCCTGCGCACGCGAACTTCCCCATACCTGCACCAGCATCCCAAAAACGGCAGCATAGGACGCAAGCCGTTTACCAATTTTCCATAGCCCAGAATGCCGATGACCTGATTGTGAATCGCAGATCCGATTTCTGTCTGCCAGTGCCCTTCGGCTATTGCATTCACCGACGAGACAAATTTTCGGCGGGAAGCCATGATTAACAACCAGGTTAGCTCAGCAGGCGCAACCGGTGAGGCACTCCCTTCCACAATGGCAACACCCGATCGCGTGCAGGCATCACTATCGACATTTCTCGTCAGCTTACCCGTCTGACTGATCAATTTAAGAGGTGGCGTGCGTCGCAGAAAGGCTTCGTCAATAACCGTCCTTTCGCGGATAAATATCAAAGCTTCAGCTGATAACAGCTATTTCTCTGCCATCGGGTCCATGCTGACATTGCCCAGAGCAGCGCAATGAAAGCTGTTATCACTATGTAGAAAATCCAGTTTTTGAGTGGCAAACTGATAATCATCTGGGATGACGATATGAATGGTCATTAAGAAACCTCATTATTTGACAGCTGTGCACACATTTAAACGTTAATGATTAAAAGCTTTATCAGTTTTACAACTTTGGGACTCATTACCTTTGCTAATATTCATTGTCAGCCTGTATCGTTATTTATCCTTTTATGACCACGAACATTACAGGTAACTTCCCCCACCTATCCTTATTCATCTGCTCTGAGCTAAGCGACCATTTTGAATGTGGGTTAATACCCACGTCGGTGTCGTGCTATTACGATATAATGAAAAGTAAGTCGAAGCCGATAACGATAGTGAATTAGTAGTCTTACTCACCAGCATAAGATATGAACACACAGCAAATGTAATAAAATATTGCCCAATTAAACAGTAAGCCAGTATTGAGATAAGCCGTCATATGAAGCTGTTTATCTTAATGATTATGCTGAAAAAAAGATTAAACCAGTATGCGATTGTCGACAGAGTTCGCTGAGTTTATAAAGCCTGAATTGCAGAAAAATTTTCGTTAACAGGCTGAAAATTATGTATTTACGGGAATGAAATGAAACCTGGTGTAGAAAATGATGAAACGCGCGAACGTTTGCAACAGCGTATTAAGCTGGGCGAGTTTCGCCCGTTTTTTCAGCCGATAGTTTCTCTGGAAGATTTGCGCGTGATGGGGTTTGAGATGCTCGCGCGGCACATATCCCCGGAGGGTATTGTTACGCCTCCTTCAGACTTCATTCCGGCTATGGAGCGAAGTGGTCTGCTCGACGAGCTGATGCTCAGCCTTATGGCACAGGGTTTCAAAGTTGCTGCCACATGGCCAGAACAGCAGTTTATATCGATGAATGTTTCTCCTTCGCAGCTTGATGGCAGGTATCTTACTGAAATTATAAGGAATACAGCCAGTGAATTTCAGCTCGATCTTGCAAGGTTGAAGATTGAGATAACTGAAACAGCCCTGTTAAATGATATCAATACCGCCCGGACAGAGATTGAAGCCCTGTCACGTATGGGTTGTAAGATTGCAATGGATGATTTTGGAACAGGCTATTCCAGCCTCGCCTGGCTGATTCAGTTACCGGTTAACACGCTTAAAATTGACAGCAGTTTTATTCGCTCCATGCTGCACAAAAAAGACAGCCGCAAAATCATTTCCAGCGTCGCCGGTCTGGGCCGAAGCCTTGATATGGATGTGATCGCGGAGGGCGTTGAAACCGAAGAACAGGCTGAAATGCTCCGGGGTATAGGTTGCCTCTATGCGCAGGGCTATTTGTTCGGGAAACCTGTCTCAGGAGCGGAAAGCTGCCGGATGCTTAATGCAGTACCAGATAAAGGATCGCTGCGGCGGGTTGCGCGCCTTTCCCTCGATCAGCGAGCGCATCAGATTTCATCCATGTATGCGATTCCCGGCACGTCTATTTGTTTTCTTAATCCGGAACTGGTGATCGTTGATGCAAGTGACACGTTTGCCGAACGGGTCGGCTGGGCTCCGCAGGATCTTATCCATAAATATATTTATGAAGTTATTCCGTCTCAGGCTGAAAAACTACTCTGGCTGCAGGAATTCCGATTGAAAGGACTTCCCTATCCCCCTTATGAGGTTGTGCTGCCTGACGGTTCGTCCGATCTGGTCATGGTGACCCGGGTGGAAGATGAGGCCAAGGATTTACTGGGCTTTTGTGTATTTGGTGTGAAAATGAGTGACCGCAAGCGCCATTAAGCTGAACGTTTTTTTCAGCGTGATGACACTCATTAACGATCAACATGGCAGATTGCGGTGTGCCTATCTCACCTGCGCTTCATGTGCCTTCAGGATTTATCTCTTCAATAAGCATCTCGCCCTGATTATGGATATTACCGACTTTGGCTGAAACAGGGTGCCAGGTGAAATCCTGCTCGGGTAAGGCGGCCTCATGTGCAATGTCCTGTGCCCGACCGGGTGTGGTTTCAGCACCGAGCCATTCGCGTACCGCGTCCGCCCGTAAAACCAGTGGACGGCGGTCATGAATATCGACCATGCCTTTGTTGCTCGCCGCTGTGACGATAACAAATCCCTCATGTCCATGGTCTTTACCGTAAGGCGCCCTGCCGATCGCGGCGAAAAACAGCGGTTCCTTCGCTTTGTGGTGGATAAAATATGGCTGTTTCCTGTCACCCTCACGCTTCCACTCGTACCAGCCATCGGCAGGTACAATGGCTCGTCCCTGCTCCCATAACGGCCTAAACATACGGCCGGTTGGGGCTGTTTCACTCCGGGCATTGATTAGCGGCTGCTTATTCCACCACTCAGGATCGTAGCCCCAGTAAACCGGGTCCAGGTGAAGTTCATCATCCCGCTCATTGAGCAGCAGCACGTTGGTGCCTGGCGCAACATTGAAACGCCCTATAGGTTCCGGATCATAAATGATTTCATCGGGCTTCAGTCCCAGAGAGTCAAAGTAATCGTCTCTGCTACTGTACTGCGCAAACCGTCCACACATAGGTACCTCCTGGCATAAGGATAGACCGGTGTTGATTAAGTCATGATCAAAATATCAACTTTCTGGCTGAAGATATCGCGCCAGCTGTCGAGAATATAGTAAAGGGAATGCAGAGAACGGAATAACCTGAGCGGATCCGTGTTCACCTTTTCTGATGGCAAGCCAGGTTAAGCAAACTTGCCTCTCTGCCCCGGACATAATTATTGATTGCTGACCCTGCCGACAGAAGAAGGGCGCTGAATCGATGTTACCCGGCGACTGCACTGTACAGCACATCATTAAGGCGCTGTGTGATTTCAGCTCTCAGTCACAGCGTGATATTTAACCATCAGGAAAATAACAAATGAGCCTCGTTTATATACCTGCCCTCATTCCACTCTTATTAAAAAAAGAGAATGAGAAAGGAAGCCCGCTTACAGAAGAGGAAGTCAGCAGTATCAGGGATAGCGCCACCTGTATCGAAGTGGCAAGCGATATTGCTTTTACGATGGCAGAATGCCGCGGATATTTTGATATCAACCCTGAAAAATGCTGGGATGAATGGCGAGTGTTCAGGAAGAAGGGTTTAGATTCTACTGGCGACAAATGATAACTGCATCGCGATAAACCTCTGCACCTCACGTTTTACGGGTCCGCATCTGATCGCAGTACTTCAGAGATCGACATAGTGATAGCATCAGTTCTGGCTGGCCGACGGCTTACTGCATATCGATCTGATATTCAACGCTTTCGATAGTCGTATAGGCTTACTGCGGGGCGAAATGTATCGGAAATTCGTCTTTCAGAAAGGCGAGTCTCATTGGAAAAGTCTGAGCCTCTACAGCTTGTTTAATTGATTCAATAGCAGCCGTACACAGAGCGGGATCTCCGGCCTGAACGTCGATGCTTACCGGAGGCTCGCCTGCCGGCTGCCTGATCCTTACATCACATGTTTTACCGCGATAAGAATCTGCATCAAAAAAACGATATTGTATGGCTGTTACAGCCTGGCAGAGCCAGAGCTGCGTTTCACGCTCCTGAATATGCTCTGGTGTCTGAGCTTCGCACTGACTTTTAATCTCTGACGCATCTGGAGTCTTGATTCCCTGCTGTCGGATGTGATTTGTACTCATGTGGCATCCGGAAACTGCTAATACCGCAGTCAACGCAATTATTTTTTTCATCATTACATCCCTGTTGTTTGATCAAATTTTGTCCCATCAAGGCTAAAGACTTTATATCCACAACCGCCTGATAAAAATCCTGATTTCATCTAATCAGTCATCTGCGAACCTTCAAGAAAAGACACAGTTTGTCGAGCGCCTGCACTGCGGTTACCCGATCAAACGCATCTCTGTATAAACAGTAAATTTTTCTATCCTAAAATCAAATAAGCGGCCGTAGTTAAAAACGTTGTACCACATTTCCTGCGAGCGAGAATCTTCCCCTCTTTTCAAACCACTGCGTTAGCGTTACTATATACGAAACATATACGTTTCATATAAGGCTCATATGGGTATCGTAAAGATCTCCGACCTGATGCATGAAAATTTGCGCATCGCCAGTCAGGCGATGAGCCGTTCGATCAATGCACAGGCAGAACACTGGCTCAAACTCGGTATGCTGGCTGAACTCTATCCTCAGCAGACCCAACACCAGCTGGCACAGATGCTGGTCCGGCTTGAACTGGACGGCGGCGCTGATATCCGCACTATGCTCCAAAAAGAGCGCCTCACCACACAAGGAGACGTGTTATGAACACCGTTAAAATTCATACCGCCGCAGAGATTGAGATGGCGCGGGCAGCCGGACAGGCTGCCGCTCAGGTACTGGCGATGATTACATCGCACGTTCGACCCGGCATTACCACCGAAGAGCTGGATGATATCTGTCACGACTTCATTGTGAATGAACTGAAGGTGACACCCGCGAACATCGGCTACCACGGCTATACCCGCACGACCTGCACGTCGGTCAATCACGTGGTGTGCCACGGTATACCAGCCAGCAAAAAGCTTAAGGATGGCGATATCGTTAATATCGATGTGGCGGTTATTAAAGATGGCTGGTATGGCGATACCAGCCGGATGTATTTTGTCGGCACGCCGTCAGTACGTGCAAAACGTCTGGTAGAGATTACCTATCAATCGATGGTTGCGGGGATCAAAACGGTCCGTCCAGGCGCGACACTGGGTGATGTAGGTGCGGCAATCCAGCGTGTTGCAGAAGCTGCTGGTTTCTCTGTAGTGCGAGAATATTGCGGTCACGGCGTGGGTGAGATTTATCACACTGATCCACAGGTGCTGCATTACGGCACGCCAGGCGAAGGGCTGCCACTGAAGGCAGGAATGATCTTTACCATTGAACCGATGATTAATGCCGGTAAAGCCGGAACCAGCGTGCTGTCAGATGGCTGGACGGTCGTTACCAGGGATCGCTCGCTCTCGGCGCAGTGGGAACATACCATCGCCGTCACTGAAGAGGGTTTCGATCTGCTGACGCCGTGGCCTGAAGGCACTGGCGACTACCCGACAATTTGATCACTCAGCCTGAGGACGCGTCCCAGGCTGACTTCTTCATTTGCTCCTGACTGCACTGAGTATGTTCAGCGAGTCTGAATGCCATATCTTCACATTGTTGCGGCCGGCGCGCTTAACCTGATAAAGCACCTCATCAGCACATCTCAGCCACTCATGAATCGATGCCGCATCATGTGCTGCTGCAATCCCAATACTCACCGAACACTGAAATGTGGATGACGCTGGCAGCCGCAACAGGGCAATCCCCTGCCTGATCTGCTCTGCCAGCAGCAGGATGCTGGTTTCATCCGCATCCCGTACGATCACACACAACTCATCACCGCCAAAGCGGGCGGGCACATCTTTCAGGCCGACGCTGTCACGCAGCAGTGCCGAAATCTCTGTCAGCAGAAAGTCACCCGCTTCATGCCCATAGGTATCATTAACCTGTTTGAAGTGGTCGACATCCAGCAGCATTAACCAGGCTTTGCCCTCGCCTCGCTGCGTGCGCAAAAACTCACTTTCAAGCCGGCGCTCAAACAGCCGACGATTAGGGATTTTCAGGCCCGGATCCATTAGCGCAATGCGTTCCAGCTCGCGGTTCTTCTGGCGCAGACTCAGCGTCAGATTATATGACACCACGCTGAGTGCCAGCAGATACAGGCTGGCCAGCGGCAGTGTCAGCCAGACGGTTCGGGTACTGAACGTCAGCACCAGCGGAGCCTTTTCCGCTGACCAGACCAGCACAAAGGCAAACAGAAAGGCCTGCAGCGCAGATTTCAGTTGAACCCAGCCGCCTGCCGAGTAACGATCGGAGATCAGCACCGCCATGATAATAATTGAGGGCAATGGACTCAGGGCCATCGCAGCAACCCAGACGCCGCCAAAAGCGGCATCCAGTGTCAGATTCTTACGCTCAAAGCCGGTAGAGTCGCGTGATCGTAACGCCATTCTGTAAGCGATATACGGCCAGATAAAGGCATTGGTACACAGAAGAGCACAAAGTGCCGTGCTTTTTCCCATCTCCATCAGAACAGACAGAATAGGCAAAAAACAGAGAACGGTGCCGAGCTGGCGCATCATGAACATACGACGCACAAATCGCATCGAGCGGTGCTTCAGTTGAACATCATCAGGAGTGTAATAATTCATAGGTGAACTGAAGCAGCGACAGGTAAGGCATTTTATCGGCATTAAGTAAAATAAGATAAACCTTTTTACAGAATGTTCTTATTGCCTGTCTGTTAAATTACCAGATCGTAATCATATTTCTTTGGAGCGAAGTTGTGGCGAAAAAATGCCGCGCGACTTGTTGCGCGCGGTAGCAGACTATCTGCGGCCTTTGACAATCGAGGCAGACCAGCTGAAATCACTGACTTCACTGGCGGTGAGTGACTCAGGTTTCTTTTTGCGAACCGGTTTTTTCTTCTCCTTTTCTGCCTTTGCTCTCTCCTTTTCCAGCTTGCTGGTCATCACCATCTGCCGGGCTTCGCTGTTGAATTCTTTCTCTTTTTTACTATCCGGTTCTTTACCGGTTCGCTGACGGTACTTTTCAGCCAGCCCTTTATAGGTTTGTTCGACGGCCAGACGTTCATCAGCATTGAACTGATCAATGGAAATCATCTTCTTATCGCTCATAGCGGCGTGTCCTGTGGCAAATTGTCCGCTCAAGTGTACCGCATCCAGGCCCCATTAACGCAGCAAATGGCAGGCTCATATTCCCTCACGTCCCTGCTATCAGGTAATTTCTCTGAAAGGCGCGCCTTAGCCCTGTTAAAAATAAGGTTATCTCTTAATATAAAACTAATGTTCATCAGGTTTACTGGTAGTGACCACGTACTGCCGAGGAGCTGAAGGAATGATTAAAGAGACCGATCGTCTGTCACAGGCGTTATTACGGCGGCATGGGATTGGCGTTAAGCAGAAACGTATACACTTTCGTGGCAGGGATTTATTGTTTCAACTGCATAATGCCCGCTATGAAGTTTTCAATGGCGATCGCTGTATCGCGACCGTTGAAACGAATAATATCAATGACGCGATTAAGCAGTTTAAAGCGCTGGACAACCCTGCGGAGAAATAAGCATGCCAGCTTACCGTCTGTTCCAGAAAAACCAGACAGTCAGGGCCGTGAATCATGTCAGCCAGGATCAGCAGGACCGGTTAGTAGCGGAAGGCTATAAAGAAGTATGGGACGTGGTCAATGCTGATAACGCTGATGCGGCGCTTTTGCGCTATCAGCAGTTGCGTCACGATGAGGGTAACGCTGCGCAGAACTTTGCAACGGATTCGCTGTTCAGCTCTCTTCTGGGTCTGATATCCCGCTGAGTCAGCATGGGGCTGCAGGTTTACGGGCGAAGTTACTGTTAATTCATGCTGTGCTGATTAGAATAGAGAAAATTTCCCGTACACAGGTTTCTGATGAAAATCACTATTCACAAAGAAGATGAGCTGTTTATGCACAACTTCTTTGCTGCACCCTGCGATACCTTTGATACAGACTCACTTGAGGCACAACACATTCAGCAATCGCTTCAGCTGGCCATCCAGCAGAAGAATGCAGAGGCAGACAGCGACTGGAAGCGCAGCCTGACTTTTCTGCTGTTGTTTCTCTTTTTATATGCTGCGCTGGGTGCCTCGCTGACGCTGGATCTTAGCACCAGAGGCGCTGCGCATAAGAGTATCGAATATGCGCTGGAAGCCATTCCGGTGCTCATCGCCTTCTCGGGCTTCTTCATCTCCATTCTTTATCTCTTCCTCACTCGCGCCAGCGCGCGGAAGCAGCGTAACTGGGAAAAAAGTATTCTGGTGCTGGAGAAGTACGCCATCGGTAACCTGTTTAAAGCAACGCATACTCAGGGTGGCGGCACCAGCAATTACTCTGTGTCCAGTCTTTCAATTTCGCTCGCACTGTTTATCTGTGTGACCTGGCTGGTGATTTATAACTATCTGACGTTTACCACCAGCGGCGTTTTTGGCAGTGTGATTTCGCTTTTCATCAGCACGATGGTTTATGTCATTCTGGATATCCAGCTGCTCAAGCCGTTTATTCATGTAGTTGAGCAGGATGAACCCGAAAAGAGTAACGCGGATAAAAAGCAGGATTAGCTGACAGCGTCAGGTAGCAATGCAGATACCCGGTCATCGAGCCGGGTATTTTTTTGCCCGGCTTTTGCTGTCAGACTAACTGAGTATCGGGGCTGATGCAGGCACGCTGTTAAGCTTACGATTAAAAGTATGTTGTAACTATAAACCTTACTTTTTTCGTGTTCACCTCTGCCGACGGAGGGAAAATGACCCGCCTTTACGGCGGGCCAGGCGAATCACCAGCAGGTTTTCTGCATATCGATAACGAAACGATATTTCACATCGCTGGTCAGCATGCGTTCAAAAGCAGACTCCACCTCTTCACCGGTGATCATCTCTACGTCAGCCGTGATGTTGTGTATGCCACAGAAGTCGAGCATCTGCTGTGTCTCCTGAATGCTGCCGATCGAGGTTCCCGTAATACTCAGTCGGCGGAACACCATTGGCGTGACATTGGGTGACGGATGCGGTTGATCGGGTATCCCCACCAGCACTAACTGACCGTTGGTTTTCAGCGTGCTGAGATAAGGATCGAGGTCATGAGGGGCAGCAACACAGTCGAGGATAATATCCAGCGACGCCTGACATCCTGCCATCTGGGCTGCGTCTCGCGAGATCACGACGTTTTTGGCACCCAGCCGACGCGCATCTGCCCCTTTCGCCGGAGAGGTCGTAAACAGGGTCACTTCTGCACCCAGCGCGCTGGCCAGCTTAACCGCCATATGGCCCAGTCCGCCCAGACCGACCACCCCTACACGATCGCCTGCTTTAACATTGAAGTGCTGTAAGGGTGACCAGACGGTCACGCCAGCGCACAGCAGTGGAGCCACCGCGTTCAGCGCCAGATTATCCGGCACTGTGACCACAAAATGCTGGTCGGCGATAACGTGCTGCGCATAGCCGCCAAACGTCGTGTTGCCGGTATATTTATCGGTGCCGTTGTAGGTCGGCGTGAAACCCGCCTCGCAGTACTGCTCTTCGTGCTGCTGGCAAAAGTGACACGTCCGGCAGGAATCGACCATCACGCCAACGCCAACCGTCTCTCCAACAGAAAATTTAGTGACGTTGTCACCTATTGCTACCACACGACCCACAATCTCGTGACCGGGCACCAGCGGATAACGGCTGACGCCCCATTCATTGCGCGCCATATGCAGGTCAGAGTGGCAGACGCCGCAGTAGAGAATCTCAATTTTTACATCATCAGCCTGCAGATCGCGTAACTCAACCTCACCTGTCCGGAGCGGTTGATCTGCCTGAGTAGCGACCAGCGCGTTAATTTTCATCTGTTGCCTCTTCTTACCTGATGGTCGTAAAGAAAGCGGCACACTATAGACACACGGAACCGCTTTTGATAGTAGTTACCTTTTGGTTACCATGAAATGGGATGGCGATTATGCCGGTCTGGGTTGACGGGAAACTCTGTTTTTACGCGGACTCACCGCCGCGCCGCCTGCTGGAACTGTTTTCGGTGAAGTGGAGCACAATGGTGCTGCATGCGCTTTTTCACTGGCCGGACAATCGGGCGCGCACTGGCGAACTGGAGCGTAGTCTGCAGGGCATCTCGAAGAAGATGCTGATTCAGACGCTGCGTGAACTGGAACAACGCGGCCTCGTGTCACGCCATGTCTGGCAGGTGGTGCCGCCAAAGGTGGAATACAGCCTCACCGCGCTGGGCCATACCTTCGCACAGCCGATTGAGCAGATGTATCAGTGGGGACTGGAGAATCAGGCTGCGCTGGATGAAATGGAAAATCATGCGCGCAGCCATCAGGAGAGTGGCGGATAACACGCCGTCCGTTATGCAGGTTACCGCCTCTTAGTCGAACGGGAATTCACGCGCCAGCACGCGCGCAATCACATTCAGCGCGCCTTCATCATTGTTGCTCTGCGTCTGGTAGCGTGCCACGGCGGCGACAGCGTCGGCCGCATTGGCCATTGAGAAACTGAAGCAGGCCTGGCGCAGCATCTCGATATCATTCGCGCTGTCACCAATCGCCAGCACTTCACAATCACTGATGCCCCATTTTTCCTGTAACAGCGCGATGCCGTGGGCTTTATGGCAACCGGGAATGATGAGGTCAATAAAACCAAAGCCGCTGGAAACCGGATGCATGATATTTTCCAGCTCGCCCAGACGGGCATGCAGGCGTTGCAGCAGTGCCTCTACCCCTTCATGTTCCAGCTTAAGCGAAAACTTGAAGATGGTGTCGTCAATGGCATAGAGGTCATCCCGCTTTTCCAGACGATGATAGTGGTTTGCCAGCTGGTCCATCACCTCGTCAGAGGCAGAAGAATGCATATAGGCACCCTTCCGTCCACACACCACCACCGCGATGTCCGGTTCATGTGCCAGAATATCGAGAATCTTGTGCACCTTCTCCTGCGCTAACTCACCACAGAAAATCTCTTCATTGCAGTCAGAGACCCAGGCGCCATTTTCTGCCACGAAAGCGATCTCATCTTTGATGTCGGGAAAATAGCGCTGCAGCTGGTAATACTGATTACCACTGGCCACCACAAAACGGATGCCCTTCTGCTTCAGCAGCGCATACTGACGTGAAAACCGCTGAACGTTGTACTGCTTATTATCGTCCAGAAAGGTGCCATCCATATCCACCGCAATCATCTTAACCGCCATCTCGCCTGCCCCTTTACGTTCGCCGTTCTGTCCTGTCGGCTGATTGATTTGATTCATAAAGCTTACTCGCTGTGTGGATTAATGAGAATGCAAATAGTGACTTTGCTAACGGCTTTCAGAGCGTTCCGGTTAAGAAGTTGTGTTACAACGCACGTTTTTTATCGTTAAAAGGATGTTAACCTCGACCGCAAATTACGAATGAAGGTTATTTTAATTACATTCGTAACTCTACCCCAAATTGTGAGGAGTGTGAAATGCGTAATGAATCCCGAGCAACACCTTTGCCTGATGACGTTAAGCGCGCTATCCGCGAAATAAAACAGCAGCTACGCCAGCAAATCGGTGACGTGGACGCCCTTTTCCAGCAGGTGTGCGATAACATCACTGCTGCAATTGCTGAAGCAAAAGCGGACGAGACGCGAACCGGCACTGCCTGGCCGATCGTGCCGTTGCAGGACATTACAGAAGGAAAGGTTTCGGATGAAACCCGTTCACTGATTAAACGTCGCGGCTGTGTCGTGATCAGGCAGCACTTCGATCGTGACCAGGCGCTGGCGTGGGATAAGTCGATGCTCGACTATCTGGATCACAACCGTTTTGATGAGCAGTACCGCGGTCCCGGTGATGACTTTTTCGGCACGCTCGCTGCCTCACGTCCCGAAATCTATCCGATTTACTGGTCACAGGCGCAGATGGAAGCGCGGCAGAGTGCGGCAATGGCTGATGCGCAATCTTTTCTGAACCGGTTATGGACAGTTAACTCTCAGGGCAAACAGTGGTTTGATCCCAATGTCAGCGTCATCTATCCCGATCGCATCCGTCGCCGTTTGCCGGGCACCACGTCGAAAGGATTAGGTGCCCATACCGACTCCGGTGCGCTGGAACGCTGGTTACTGCCGGCTTATCAGCAGGTTTTCAGCAAGCTGTTTCACGGTGATTTTGCCGCTTACGATCCCTGGGATGCGGCACATCGTACCGACGTTGATGAGTATGATCTGCCTGGCACGACTAAGTGTTCTGTGTTCCGCACGTTTCAGGGCTGGACCGCACTCTCCGATATGATCCCCGGTCAGGGTCTGCTGCATGTGGTGCCGGTGCCCCAGGCGATGGCGTATATTCTGCTGCGACCGCTGCTTTCCGATGTACCTGAAGATGAACTCTGTGGCGTCGCGCCGGGTCGGGTATTACCTGTCAATGCGCAGTGGCATCCGCACCTGATCGCCGGACTCTGTTCAATCCCGGCTCTGGAGGCGGGCGATTCAGTATGGTGGCACTGTGATGTGATCCATTCTGTTGCACCGGTGGAGGATCAGCAGGGCTGGGGCAATGTGATGTATATCCCCGCTGCGCCGATGTGCGATAAAAACCGCGCCTATGCCCGGCGGGTTGCGCAGGCACTGGAACAGGGACGTTCGCCGGATGATTTTCCGCCGGAAGATTATGAAGCCGGGTGGAAGCAACGTTTTAAGCCGGAAGATCTGAATAGTAACGGACGTTGTTCACTGGATTTAGACTGACCCTGACCCCGCGTTGTGCACCGGCGCGGGAGATTCCCTGATACACTGCTCCTTTTATTCCTGACGAAACCCAATTATGAATCCGCGACATCACCAGATTATTCAAATGGTTAACAGCCGGGGCAGCGTAACGGTTAGTGAACTGGCGCAGCTGACCGGTGTTTCTGAAGTGACGGTGCGCCAGGATCTCACGCTGCTGGAACGCGACCGGCTGCTGCGCCGGGTGCATGGCTCCGCGCTGGCGCTGGACAGTGACAATGTCGGCACCCGCATGAATACCCGCTATGCCACTAAGCAGGCGCTGGCGCAACATGCCGCCAGCCTGGTGCAGCCGGGTGAATCGGTGTTCATCGAAGGGGGCAGTACCAATGCGCTGCTGGCACGTGCGCTGGCTGACCGTGCCGATCTCACACTGATTACCGTCAGCCACTATATCGCCCAGCTTCTGCGGGACGCCACCTGTGAAGTGATTGTGCTGGGTGGATTGCTGCAGAAAAGCAGTGAGTCGGTGGTAGGCCCGCTGACGCGTTACTCTATTCAGCAGGTCCATTTTCACAGAGCGTTTGTGGGTGTGGATGGCTGGCACCCGGAGACCGGTTTCACCGGCCGCAATATGCTGCGCTGTGATGTGGTGGATGCCGTGCTGGCGAAAGGTGCTGAAAGCTATGCCCTGACCGATTCCTCTAAATTCGGGCAGATTCGCCCTTATCCGCTCTCATCCGGTTACCAGGTCGGCCATGTGATTACCGATGAGACGCTGGATGCCGGAACCATCGCACACCTCAGGGAACAGGCCATTGAGGTGATACAAATCGCGTCAAATTAAGCGGACCAGGGGCCTTTAGTAACGGAATCGCGCAGCATCAGGCTGGCCGTAAAAGGCGCCTGACTGTGCCAGTCACCGCCATCCAGCATGGTCAGCAGGCGGTTAATCGTTTCATCGATCATCTCCGTCACCGGCAGCTTCATACTGGATAAAGACGGCGTGATATAAGGTGCCAGCGGAATATCATCGAAGCCTATCACCGATACCCGATCGGGCACCGCGATGCCACATTCGGTCAACCGCTTGATGGCACCAATCGCCATCTCATCATTACTCGCCACCAGCGCAGTAAAGGGGACGTTGCGGTCCAGCAGACAGTCCATTGCCGCCATGCCGCTTTGCGCCGTCCATTTCCCAGCCACAATACGGCGGTCGTCGGCTTCAATACCTTTAGCAGCCAGCGCAGCGCGATAGCCGGAAAGACGCTCGACGCCGGTCGGGGAATCCAGCGAACCGGTGATAAACGCGATATCGCGATGTCCCTGACTCAGCAGATGGCTCACCGCTTTCGCGCTGCTGGTATGCTGATCGCTGTAAATGCAGTAGCTCTGGTTGACGCGTAGCCGCCGGTTAATGACCAGTATCGGCTGTTTATGGCGGGAGATAATCGCATCCAGCGCGTCGATACTCAGAAAGCGCGGGTAGATAATGATGCCGTCACAGCGCAGGTCGAGCAAAAACTGAATCGCCGCTTCTTCCTGCTCAGCGGTGTGTTTACCATCTGCCAGAATCAGCTGGCGGCCCTGCTGCTCCATGATGCGTGCGGAGTGCGCCATCAACTCAGTGAAATAGCTGCCGCTATAGAGCGTATTGGTGATCACCAGTCCGATGGTCTGAGACGTTTTAGTCGCCAGGTTGCGGGCCAGCAGATTGGGACGGTAGCCGGTTTCGGCAATCGCTTTTAACACCCTTTCACGCTTCTCCTGCCCGACATAGCCATTGCCAGAAAGCACACGTGACACTGTCGCTTTTGAGACGCCTGCTCTCTCTGCCACTTCCTGAATCGTTGCCATGGTGAATTTCCCTCGCTGCGTCGCTCTGCAGTCTACCCAAGCCTCTCAATATTGGAAATATTTACCCTGTCCGCTGGCGCAAATACCTGATTCGCTGGGAGTGATGAAGTTCACAAAAAAGAAATCTGGCTGATTTATCACCTTGTCGGCTCAAAGAAAGCACTTCATGATTTTGTGAAACCGGTTTCCTATTTACCTGATAGCAGCCGCTAAAAACATAAAAATGCTAACCGATTTACCCTACAGAGAAGAACGATCATGCCCATGAACTATGCCGAGGTGTCACGCGCCATTGTCGATGCGCTAGGCGGCCTCACCAATATCGAAGCTGTCACTCACTGCATGACGCGTCTGCGGTTTGTGGTGAAAGATGAAACTCGGGTCGACTATCCCCGCCTCAAAGCGATTAAAGGTGTCATGGGTGTGGTGCACAACGACACGCAGTGCCAGGTGATCATTGGCAATAACGTCTCTCAGGCTTACCAGGCGGTACTGGCACTGGGATCGCCCGGTGCGGTAGCCCCTGAACCGGTGAAGCGCAAAATCACCCTGCGAAGCATCGGCGCGGGCATTCTGGATGCGCTGGTGGGCACCATGTCACCACTCATCCCGGCGATTATTGGCGGGTCGATGGTTAAGCTGCTGGCGATGATTCTGGATATGGCTGGCGTGTTTGAGAAAGGTTCGTCAACGCTGGTGATCCTCAACGTGATTGGCGACGGCGCATTCTTCTTTCTGCCTGTCATGGTGGCAGCCTCTGCGGCGCTGAAATTCAAAACCAATATGTCGCTGGCGATCGCGATTGCTGGCGTACTGGTGCATCCCAATTTTGTTGAGCTGATGGCAAAAGCGGCGCAGGGTCAGCACGTTGAATTCGCTTTCATTCCGGTGACGGCGGTGAAATATACCTACACGGTGATCCCGGCACTGGTGATGACCTGGATTCTGTCGCACATCGAGCGCGGCGTGGACCGTATTACCCCGGCCGTTACCAAAAACTTTCTGAAACCGATGTTGATTGTGCTGATTGCTGCCCCTATCGCGATTGTGCTGATTGGCCCGATTGGCATCTGGATCGGCAGCGGCATCTCTGCGCTGGTTTACACCGTGCATGGCTATCTTGGCTGGCTTTCCGTCGCGATTATGGGTGCCATCTGGCCGCTGCTGGTGATGACCGGGATGCATCGTGTGTTCACACCGACCATCATCCAGACCATTGCTGAAACCGGCAAAGAGGGCATGGTGATGCCGTCAGAAATTGGTGCCAATCTCTCGCTGGGCGGATCGTCGCTGGCAGTGGCGTTCCGCACCAAAAACCGCGAACTGCGTCAGACGGCACTGGCAGCAGCAGCGTCTGCCATCATTGCCGGCATTTCTGAACCGGCGCTGTATGGTGTGGCGGTTCGTCTGAAACGTCCGCTGATCGCCTGTCTGATCAGCGGTTTTATCTGCGGCGCGGTCGCGGGCATTGGCGGGCTGGCCAGCCACTCAATGGCCTCACCGGGTCTTTTCACCAGCGTTCAGTTTTTTGACCCCAGCAATCCCATCAGTATCGTCTGGGTCGGTGCGGTTATGGTGTTGTCGGTGGTGCTGTCGTTTGTGCTGACGCTGCTGTTAGGGTTTGAAGATATTCCTGAAGCGGAAACTGAAACGAAATCCGAATCCGCTACCGCCGCGCATCCCGCGCCGCTTACCGAACGCACCAACGCGATTAATAGCCACTAAAGGAAAGGGTCATTCTGACCCGGAAAAGAGGATTGCATGTCTGATTCAAGGTTCCCGCAAGGATTTTTATGGGGCGGCGCGTTAGCCGCCAATCAGAGTGAAGGCGGTTTTCGTGAGGGCGGAAAGGGCGCAACCACCGTCGATATGATCCCGCATGGCCCACACCGACTGGCGGTCAAACTGGGTCTGGAAAAGCGCTTTACGCTGCGGGATGATGAATTTTATCCCAGCCATGATGCCATTGATTTCTATCATCGCTATCCGGAAGATATTGCGCTGATGGCGGAAATGGGATTCAGCGTATTTCGTACGTCAATTGCCTGGAGCCGCCTCTATCCAAACGGTGATGAACTGACGCCCAATCCAGAAGGCATCGCTTTTTACCGTGCCGTCTTTGAGGAGTGCCGGAAATATAATATCGAACCGCTGGTTACGCTCTGTCATTTCGATGTGCCGATGCATCTGGTGACCGAATATGGCTCATGGCGCAATCGCAAAATGGTCGACTTCTTTGCCCGCTATGCCCGCAGCTGTTTCGAGGCGTTTGATGGCCTGGTGAAATACTGGCTAACCTTTAACGAGATCAATATCCTGCTGCACAGCCCGTTTTCCGGTGCGGGTCTGGTGTTCGAACCGGGTGAGAATAAGGAGCAGGTGAAGTATCAGGCGGCGCATCACGAACTGGTTGCCAGCGCGCTGGTTACGCGGATCGCGCATGAAGTGAATCCAGCAAATCAGATCGGCTGTATGCTGGCAGGCGGCAACTTTTATCCGTGGTCCAGTAAACCAGAGGATGTCTGGGCGGCGCTGGAGAAGGATCGTGAAAACCTGTTCTTCATTGATGTGCAGGCACGCGGTGCCTATCCGGCTTACGCCGCCCGCGTGTTCCGGGAAAAAGGCGTTACGCTTGAGATCGCTGATGGCGATGCCGATATCCTGAAAAATAGCGTCGACTTTGTCTCGTTCAGTTATTACGCCTCTCGCTGCGCCTCGGCGGAAATGAACGAACAGAACAGCAGCGCAGCCAATGTGGTGAAATCCCTGACCAATCCCCATGTGCCACGCAGTGAGTGGGGCTGGGGCATCGATCCACTGGGCTTACGCATTACTATGAATATGATGTATGACCGTTACCAGAAGCCACTTTTCCTGGTAGAGAATGGCCTGGGGGCGCGCGATGAAATCGACGCGAATGGCGAGATCAATGATGATTATCGTATCAGCTATCTGCGTGAACACATCCGCGCCATGGGCGATGCCATTGAAGATGGCGTGCCGGTGATGGGTTACACCAGCTGGGGCTGCATCGATCTGGTTGCCGCCTCAACCGGTGAAATGAGCAAGCGCTACGGTTTCGTCTACGTTGACCGCGACGACCTGGGTAACGGCACGCTGGCGCGCACGCGCAAAAAGTCTTTCTGGTGGTATAAGAAAGTGATTGCCAGCAACGGGGCCAATCTTGAGTGACATTGTCACTGAATAACGCGTACTGGTGTCGTTGTACTCCAGCAATAAATATCGTATAACGAATGTCTCCGAGGGGTGTCCTGTCATGGGCTGAGATGGCGCAAGCCGAACCCTTTGAACCTGATCTGGGTCATGCCAGCGAAGGGACGGGTCGGCAGATGTTCTGCCTCATCTCCTGCTTCATCCCCTGTTCCAGACCTTATGCCCGGATCTCCCCTGTTACTGGAGATCCTATGTCACATCCGCTTTTCGAAACCGGTTTTTATGGTCGTCTGCGCCAGCAGGCGGGCACGCAATGGCACGATTATGTCAGGCACAATTTTGTGCAGCAGCTCGGTCAGGGTACGCTGCCACCCGCCGCTTTCCGCCACTATCTCACCCAGGATTATCTGTTCCTGCTGCACTTCGCCCGTGCGTGGGGCCTGTTGATCAGTAAGCTCTCTGAACCGGCTGCGTTACGCAGCGCGACGGCATCGCTGAACGCCATTATCAGCGAACTGCCGCTGCATCTGGCTTACTGCCAGCAATGGGGCATCAGCGAAGAGGCGGTGGCGAGCGAACCTGAGGCAATGGAAACAATCAATTATACCCGCTACGTGCTGGACGTGGGTCACACCGGAGATGCGCTGGCGCTGATGACGGCGCTGATGCCCTGCGTCGCCGGTTATGCGGAAATCGGCCTGAGGCTGCTGGACAATCCTGCGACCTGCTTTGAGGGGAATCCTTACGCGGCATGGATTGAGAATTACGGCGATGAGTCCTACCTGACGGGCGTCGGTTCCTCACTGTTGCTGTTTGAAACTTTGGCTCAGCAGCGCGCCGGTGAACAACGTATTAACTCACTGTCGGAGATTTTTACGACCGCAACCCGGCTGGAAGCGGCGTTCTGGCAGATGGGTCTTAATCATGCTGACGGTCTGCGGGGCAGCTCATGAAGCCGCTGAACGATGCCGTGCCGCCGGGTATTTCCGTTCGCCAGCTCTGCCTGACGCTGGATCAGCAGCCATTGTTCAGCGAGCTTAATCTGGAGATCGCGGGTGGTGCATTTACCGCTTTGCTGGGTGCCAGCGGCGTAGGTAAAAGCAGCCTGATGCGAGTGATTGCCGGTCTGACGCCGCCCACTTCGGGACAAATTAAGGGCAGCGATGGTCTGCCGCTGGCCGGGCGCATCGCCTGGATGGGGCAACAGGATTTGCTCTATCCCTGGCTGACGGTGGAACAGAACGTCTGCCTCGCCAGCCGCTTGAAAGGTGAGAAAGCCGATCGTGATCTGGTGCAGCATCTGCTGGCGCGGGTTGGCCTGAGCCACTGTGCCCGTGCGCGACCTGCGACACTTTCGGGCGGTATGCGTCAGCGGGTAGCGCTGGCGCGTACCCTCTATACCCGTCAGCCCATTGTACTGATGGATGAGCCCTTCTCGGCGCTGGATGCACTGACCCGGACACAGATTCAGACTCTGGCGGCAGAAGTGCTGGCCGGACATACCGTGCTGCTGATCACTCATGATGCCGCGGAAGCCTGTCGCCTCGGTCATCACCTGCTGGTAATGGGTTCAGCAGGCATTGAAACCTGCCCGCCACTCCAGGGCCAGCCACCACGGGCAGCAGACGATACCAGCGTGATCCAGAGTCAGGCCACCTTGCTGAAACAGCTAAGCAGGCTGGGCGGATGAGATTACGTTTCGCCGCGCTTCGCCGTGGAGTCATGCTCTCTGCCGGATTGATTACGCTGTGGTGGCTCGCCACACTCACTTCCGTTCCGGCCTTTCTGCTGCCCTCGCCCGCTGCGGTTGCTACCGCACTGTGGGACAACGCTGGCTATCTCGGCCATCACAGCCTGATCACCCTGACTGAAATCCTCATCGGTATGGCGCTCGGCGTGCTGCTGGGCGCGGTGCTGGCACTGGGCATGACCTTTTCGCCGTGGTTACAGCGCTGGATGATGCCGCTGGTGATCACCAGCCAGGCGATTCCGGTATTTGCCCTGGCACCGCTATTGGTGCTCTGGTTTGGCTTTGGCATGAGCGCCAAAGTCGCGATAGCGGTACTGGTGATCTTCTTTCCTGTTACCTCAGCTTTTTTTGATGGCCTGCGTCGCGTCACGCCTGGCTATCTCGATCTGGCTCGCACGATGGGCGCTTCACACATAGCACAACTGCGTCATGTCCGGCTGTTAGCCGCACTGCCCGCCCTGGGTTCGGGCTTACGGATGGCAGCGGCCGTCGCGCCGATCGGTGCCATCATTGGTGAATGGGTCGGATCGGCTGAAGGGCTGGGCTACGTGATGCTGAATGCCAACGCCCGGATGCAGAGCGACCTCTGTTTCGCTGCCCTGTTTATTCTGGTGCTGATGACGCTGACTCTCTGGCTTATCATCGACCTTCTGCTTCGCCGCCTGATTACCTGGATTCCCGAGCCACACTGACGACCCTACTGATGAGACAACCTATGACTAAAATGCCCCTGTTTGTCCTGCTGTTCAGCGCCTCCTTAGCCTCGCAGGTTCAGGCGATGGAAAAACTGACGCTGGTGCTCGACTGGTATATCAACCCCGACCATGCACCCATTATGGTGGCTCAGCAAACCGGTGCGTTTGCGGCAGAGGGTCTGGAGGTTAACATTGTGCCGCCTTCCGACCCTGCGCTGCCGCCGCGTCTGGTCGCCGCTAAGCAGGCGGACTTAGCGATAACGTATCAGACGCAGCTGCATTTTTTCGCCGACCAGGGCCTGCCGCTGATGCGTGTGGGCACGCTGATTAATACGCCACTGAATACGCTGATGACGCTGGACAAAACGGTGAAAAAACCAGCGGATTTGAAAGGAAAACGTATCGGTTATTCCGTCAGCGGCATTGAAGAAGCAACGCTGGCGACCATGCTGAGCCATGACGGCATTAAGGCCGATCAGGTAAAGCGGGTTAACGTCAATTTTCAGCTCACCAGCGCCCTGATGACCGGGCAGGTTGATGCGGTGATAGGTGGCTATCGCAATATCGAAGCTCTGGAGATGAAACTTGCTGGCAAAGATCCGGTGGTGTTAAACGTCGAGGATTACGGCGTGCCGGCCTATGATGAGCTGATTATCGTTGCTAACCGTGATGAGGCGCATGCAGAAAAAATTAAAAAGTTTCTGCGGGCACTGAAAAAGGGGAATGCACAGTTGCAGGCTCACCCTGAAGAGAGCTGGCAGGCATTTGCACAGGCGCATCCTGAGCTGAATACACCGCTAAACCATCAGGCATGGCAGGCTACGCTGCCGCTGTTCGCCGCCGATCCGGCAAAACTGGATCGCGCACGCTATCAGACTTATGAGCAGTTTTTGTTTGATAATAAGCTGATTAAACACATCACTCCGGTTGAGCGTTACGCTATCGGCAGTGAGTGATAAGCGCGCCCGCAGCGAGTGCTGCGGGCGGGTTGACTAGCGTGACTTCTGATAAAGCCAGTGTTCAATGTCGCTGGCTGGCAGCGGTTTTGAAAAGAAGTAGCCCTGAATCTGATCGCAGCCGTAGGTTTTCAGCAGTCCCAGCGTAGCTTCTGCTTCCACACCCTCGGCCAGCACGGTGTAATTCAGCTCTTTCAGCATTTGGATAATGCATCTGACGATGATTTTAGATGCGTCGTCTTCGCCCATACGCGAGATCAGCGATCGGTCGATCTTAATCACATCCAGCGGGATATCCTGCAGGTAGCTGATATTGCTGTAGCCGGTGCCGAAATCATCCAGAGAGACCATAAAGCCGTGCGACTTCAGCGCTTCCAGCCCTTTGATCGCCACATCACTTTTGGTGATCAGCTCATTCTCAAGACACTCAATACCCATAATCGAGTTAGGTAACTGCGCTGCCGCTAATTTCGCCACCAGCTGATCGGCAAAATCGGGCCTGGCAAAGTCGCGTTCACTGACGTTGATCGAGACCGGAATCAGGTCGTACTCGCGATTCCAGCGCGCCAACTGCTCAACAGCGTGATCGATAACCCAGTTGGTCAGATCGGAGATCAGGTTGGTTTTACCGGCTAACGGAATAAATTCTGATGGGAAAAGCTCACCCCGCTCAGGGTGATTCCAGCGGATCAGGGCCTCCAGCCCGACCGTTTTACCGGTTTTGAGACACACTTTAGGCTGCCAGGCGAGATACAACTCTTCATCTTTATTCAGCGCCTGAGCCAGATCATTCATGATCAAAAAGTCTTCGGTGCGCCGCGAGTCGTAACTCTCATCAAACGACATCGCACTGATGTTCTCATCAATCGCTTCATGTAGCGCGCTAACGGCCTGACGTACCGTTTCGTTGGCATCCATCTGTCCCGGTACAAACTCTGTTTCGCCGGTAAAGACATCCAGATCGAGCGTGATATTTTCCGCCAGATCGGCCCGCATGCCTTTGAACAGATCGCTTATGTTATGCGCTGAATAACGGCCTGAGTAGGGCTGAACAAGGGCGAAACGGCCTGGGGCGAAAGTATAGAGCGTCTCATTCTCCGGAAGATTGAGCCGGTGTGCCACATCCTGCGCCATCTGCCTGAGCAATTTCTCCATCGGCGCAATACCCACCGCACGGGAAAGCTCATAGGCACGAATGATGTCGAGGCAGTCGATAAGAATCAGGCGAAAGCGGCTCTGCGGTGCGACAAGGGTAAGTTGCTGAATATCACGAATCAGGCGTGGGCGATTCGGCAGGTGCGTAATGACGTCGGCAAAACCCGCGTTGTTCCAGGCATCCAGAAAAGAGGTGACCAGCGTAGCCAGTGAGCGCAGCGTGGCGAGTTTCTCATCCGTAAAGGGATGTGGCTGGGTATCGGTGACGCAGAGCGTGCCCAGCACCGCACCGTCGAGGTTCTGCAGCGAGACACCGGCATAGAAACGAATATGCGGATCGCCTTTCACAAACGGGTGCGTGACAAAGCGCTCATCCAGTAAGGTGTCAACCACCACCAGATGTCCCTCACCATCAACGACGTGGCGGCAAAGAGATTCATCACGGGTCGATTGTTTAAGATCGAAGTTCCGTGACGCTCTTATGTATTGATTATTATCGTCAATAATCGAAATGAAGCTGCCTGAAATACCCAGCACCTGACTGGCGAGATTCACGAATCTCTCCAGCACCTTATCCCGGGTTTCATCCGGCGACAAAAGTGCCTTAATTGCACTCAGGCGTTTTACGTCGCTGCCGTTTTGCTCGTTATGCACTGAAACCTCTCCTTTGCAGGCGCAAAAATCGAAAATAATTTAGCTTAATAATGCTCAATTAGCGCCCAATTATCAGATAAATAGCGGCTCAATCTGACAGTACTTTCACAGTGAAACAGTGTCGCACGATATCTGATTGCTGTCGAAATCATTTAACGCACTTACTTCATACGCGCAACCTGTGGCGACTCCGTTCGGAAGCCCAGACCAATCAGACGACCCAGCACAAAACGCAGAAACGGCAGGCGTTGGATAATCGCGGGAACCTTGCTGCTTCCCGCAGGTTTTCTTCTGGCTTTATTACGGCTCATCTTGATCTGCAAAAACTGCGTGGCAACGGTAGGGAACTGACGGCGCTTCTGCACTTTTTCCAGGTCGCGCAGCTGCAGTTCTCCCCGCTTCAGAGGATCGGTCAAAAGATTCGCCGTCGCCACCGCATCCTGAATCGCCAGATTGACGCCAACCCCGCCAATCGGCGACATGGCATGCGCCGCATCACCAATGCAGAGCACACCGGGTTTCGCCCACTTGTTCAGGCGGTCGATACGTATCGACAACAGTTTGAACGCCTCCCAGCTCTCGATTTCCGTCATGCGCGCCGCCTCAAAAGGCGACACCGCCGCCACCTCTGCTTTAAACGCGTCGAGACCGGCGGACTGTTTCGCCTCAAACTCCCCTTTCGGAATGGTCAGACCGCACTGCCAGTAATCGCCACGATCGATAACAATAAAGTTCTGCTTCGGCCCTTTATGCCCCATGCCCAAATCGGGATCCTGCGCCTGCTTACTTAAGCGGAACCAGATGACATCGCGCGCGGCGCCAAATTCCTGTCCGATCAGCCCGGCCGCGTCGCGTACGCGCGAATGGCGACCGTCAGCACCGACCACCAGTTTGCAGCGGATATGCAACTGCTGATTGCCGCGTGAAGCCGTCACGCCGATGACCGTGCCATTTTCTTCAATCAGCGACCCGAAGGCAGTCGACTGCAGCAGACTGAAGCCCGGATAGCGGGCACTCTGCTCTGCCATATAGTTCAGGAAATCCCACTGCGGCATGAAGGCAATAAAACGACACTTAACAGGCAGACGTGAGAAGTCGGCCATCGTAATGCTTTGTCCTGCAATTTCCGCTTCCAGCTTTTCGGCACGCTGATGCGGCAGCGTCAGGAAAGATTCCAGCAGTCCGAGCTGATGCATGATTTCCAGCGTCGAAGGGTGGATGGTGTCTCCGCGAAAGTCGTGAAGAAAGTCAGCATGCTTTTCGATGACGACTACACGCACTCCCGCGCGGGCAAACAGATAACCCAGCATTAACCCGGCCGGGCCACCGCCGACGATACAGCAGTCAGCGGTAAGAATTTCAGTGGAATGTGGCTGCATGTCAGCTCCCTGTCGCGCCAGTATTACTATGATTATTGCGTCAACCGTGGCGACATTGCTGCACCCGGTCGATGGTGCTGTGCTCAGGCTAATCACTCAATGCGATTACACTCAACTGAAAACTGCCGAAGAGCCTTTCCTGTCCTCAGCAGTCAGGAGATCATCATGAACGTGATTCGCAATACGTTATTTATACTGCTTTCAGTCTGTCCCATGCTTGTGGCCGCCGGGCCTTATCAAAGGCTGCAGTTTACACTGCGTCAGTAGCAGATAACCGACGATCTGCGCCAGACGTGTCAGCTACCGCCAGCCTTCTCCGATGAAAAACTGCGCCAGACATTTCTCAATGACAAGCATAACCTGAAACAAAATCAGCCCACGCTGACCGCCGCGGCTCAGGCGCTGAAAAACCAGGACAATCCAGCCTACCGCGAACGCATGGCACAAGTGGTTTGTCCACCGCAGACCGAATAACTCATTTCCCGGCTGAAATTGATCCTGACGTTTGTTTTCACCTTATCACTCAGTAAACTGGCACGCTGGTCTGATTGAACAAAGATGCCTCTCAATGAATGAAGAATCACCGCAGCCGGTTTACGTTCCCCGTTCTATCGCGGCGCGCAGCCGGATGTTTCGCGCCCTGCTCTATCGTGACAAAACGCCGCTGGCGATGCTGTTTTGCGCCGCGCTGGTCGGTACGCTGGTCGGTCTGGCGGGCGTGGCGTTTGCCCGGGCCGTTGAAACAATACAGCAGTGGCGCGCCGCTACGCTTATCCCCGCACAGTTTCAGGGCTGGCTGCTCTACGCCGCCGCTTTTGCCATTTCGGCCTTGCTCGCGATGGTCGGCTATTTTCTCGTCAGACGTTTTGCGCCCGAAGCGGGTGGTTCCGGCATTCCTGAAATTGAAGGGGCGCTGGAAGAGCTAAGACCTGTGCGCTGGTGGCGGGTGATTCCGGTAAAATTTTTTGGCGGCATGGGCACGCTGGGTGCCGGGATGGTACTGGGACGTGAAGGCCCGACAGTGCAACTGGGTGGCAATATCGGCCGCATGGTGATTGATGTTCTGGGGATGCGCAGCAACGAAGCGCGTCATACGTTGCTGGCAACGGGTGCGGCAGCAGGCCTGGCCGCCGCGTTTAATGCGCCGCTGGCAGGCATACTGTTTATCATCGAGGAGATGCGTCCTCAGTTTCGTTATAACCTGATTTCGATTAAAGCGGTGTTTACCGGTGTGATTATGGCAAGCATCGTGTTTCGCTGTTTCAACGGCGAACAAGCGGTGATCTCCGTTGGCAAACTGGCTGATGCGCCAGTACAGACGCTGTGGATGTATCTGGTGCTGGGTATGATCATCGGCATGGTAGGCGTGCTGTTTAACCGCCTGATATTTATTACGCAGGACCTCTTTGCTCGCTTTTATGCCGGCAAAACGGCACGCGTAGTGCTGGCGGGTGCATTACTGGGTGGTGGCTGCGGTGTTCTGGCGCTGCTGTTCGCGCCTGGCGCAGGCGGCGGCTCAGAACTGATTCCACAGGCGGTTCATGGTGTATTTCCGTTCACCCTGCTGCTGCTCATCTTCATGGTCAGGCTGGTCACTACCCTGCTCTGTTTTGGCTCAGGTGCGCCGGGCGGTATCTTTGCGCCGATGCTGGCACTGGGAACGCTGCTCGGGACAGCTTTTGGGGTAGCGATGACGGATCTGTTCCCGTTATATCATCTGGACGCGGGAACCTTTGCTATCGCCGGGATGGGCGCACTGTTTGCGGCTTCGGTAAGGGCACCGCTAACCGGGATTGTGCTGGTGCTGGAGATGACCGATAACTATCAGCTGATATTGCCGATGATTATTACCTGCCTTGGGGCTACGCTGCTGGCGCAGTTTCTGGGGGGGAAACCACTCTATTCATCCATACTGGCCCGCACGCTGGCACGCCAGGCAGAAGCGACCCGCCCATAGCGGCGGGCCGTGCTATCAGTTACTTACCATCAAAATAGTCAGCAGGCATCTGCCCCGGTGCCTGATTAATGACTTCATCATTATCCGGCCCTTCGTTTTTCATGTAAGTCACTTTCGCAAACTCAGGAATGATCACATAAGGATAGGCCGGGCCTTCGTCGCGGAATCGGTGCATATCTTCAATGAAGTCATTCTGATAGCAGATGGTTTTTTCCGGATGCTGACCTTCTCCGGCAATCCACTGCGGGAAGAAAATTGTCCCGTGAAGCAGGGTACGATTGAGATCAAACAGCAGGCTGACGCAGGTGCCGGTGGGTTCATGCCAGTCTACTTTATAAATGCCGGGTGCAAACTGCACTGCGTGCATTTTCTGGTTAGTCACCCAACGACCGCCCACCAGCCCCTGATGAATACGATAGTCGCAGGTCGTTTCATTGCGGGCGTACCACTCATATTTCCAGCCATTATCGTAGGTATAGACAAAATGTGTGCCAACGAACTGGGAGAGATCGCCGGAGATATCTTCTAAAGATTCTGTAGACATTTTAACCTCTGTTAAATAGCGCATAACCTATGCGCCGATGGATTTAATAAAAGCTAAAGCGCAATTAATCGGTGAATATTGACTATGGCGCAGATTATCGATTTTGCCATAAGCGACCCGGCAGACATTTGATCGCCCCAGTGCTTATCGCTGTCCGTCATCACTCTGACTGGTTTTTAATCAGCGCATAGCGGTTCTGCAACTGAGTAAACTGCATATCGACCTGCGCCAGCTGTGCTGCTCTTCCTGATGTCGTACTTTCTGACTGCCCCAGCTGATAAAGCTGCTCTTCGAGTGGAACTGAACGGCTGAAGTCCTGTGTTATCGTGAACACCATCGATTTCAGTTCCGAGCCGGTGGATACCTGCCTTTGCGCTCATCAAGCATATTCAGGCGGTATGTCAGTGCCTGCAATCTTCCATCCCCTGATGCCAGCCGGATAATGATTCTGTGGGTGTGCATTTCCCATAAGGTGCTGCTGCCACTGCGCTTTAAGCGTCTCTGTTTGGACAGGTCCAGCTCTGGCGGCGAGCACAAAGCCATACACCTGTTGCCACAATGGCGGCAGCTGCGCCAGCGTTGTCAGTACGTGCGCATCGACGATAGCCGGTACGGGGCTGAGCGGCTGCGGGGCGACTTTTAGCAGCTCCACAGACCGCCCGCACCCAGAACCAGCATGGTCAGCATACCCGCAGCGAAAGTCCGCCATGCCCGCCGGAGAGACGCTATCGGGGGTATCACCAGGTTCGCTGACGTCACTGTCAGTGGGAAATGTTGAAAATGGCTTACCCTGCCATGAAACATTTCTGATTTTAAACATTGAGTGATGAGCAGAACCGGGATCAGAAGCGAGTACATTCCATTTACTGACTGAATTATTAATGTTGTTAATTATTTTTGATTTTTACGGATCAGCGCTGGACGGTATTCGTCAAAGAACGCCTTGCGATGGTACAGCCGCATCTGCTCTGCCATATAGTGGATATGTCTTGTGATGAGTCAACGTGATGTTCATTGCTGATCTCAGCGATGAGGGTGTTGCGCCGAGTAAATGCCCGCAGTCATTCCAGATGACAGTGCTAAAGCCACACCTTGTGAATACTCTCAGCAGAGCAAGGAGCCCTGATGCGAAGCGATGGAGAGGATGCATGAATAGGAGTAAAATTAAGCATGCGCGAATGCGGCAGGTAGTGGTTAACGGGAAAGAATTCGAAAATGACAACGAATAATGAGACCCCTGAAAAATCTGACAGACAGGCTCAAACGATAAAAGCCCTGACTGAAATAGTCAGGGCTTTTAAGGTACTACAGATTTAGCATTTAACATTAATTAACTTAATTGATAGGTACTGCTTCGGTACTGCTATTTATGAACAGATCCTGCGGATAATAATGATCACGATACAGAAATGTCACTATTATTAGCGGTTTCAACCACCTGATAGTCTTTCAGGAGACAAAGACAGGTCAGGCCCGTATAAATCTGCACACCCCCATCGCGATATAGACTCTTTGATGCGTTGCCTTACTTTCATTACGACGTTTAAACCGCAATCGTATCCTGTCGTAACGTAACGTTCAGAACTACGAGGCCTTACATCATCGCGACGCGATACTACAAGCGTCCTGTTGCATGCTTTTTGCTACTAACATCCAACTACAGACTTCTTAAAGACTTACTTCGACTCCATTTAACAGGGTTATCATTAACTTACGAACAGTTTCAAAGAACAGTGTTTAACAGAACCACCGACAACTTCAACTGAAACATTTGTCGGCACCTTTACTCATAACGCCTTTGGTTTTTCAGTCTATCAGGGCAACTGCTTGCCGCTGATGAGTCCTACTTTACGGATATGAAAAATGATGTCAACACTGGTTTTAAAAACATGTTTATATTTTCAGTGGAACTCGAGGACTTATATTTTCGTCTGAAAACACATCTCAAATTTATTATCAATGTTAAGAAAAATAAAACCCTGATTTATTAAATACAAATAATTTACACCGTCACTATCAATCTTCTCACTTAATACCCGCAATAAAGAAAGGCGCCCGCAGGCGCCCTCAGAACACAGCATGCTGTAAAACGCTTATTTCGCCAGTTTTGCCAGTAAAACTTTGGCAGTCTCGGCTGAAGAACCTGGGTTCTGTCCGGTAATCAGCAAACCGTCCTGCACAGTGTAGGATTGCCAGTCATCACCACGTGAGTAAAGACCGCCATTCTGTTTCAGCACATCTTCCACCAGGAAAGGCACGACGTCAGTCAGGCCAACGCCCTCTTCTTCGCTATTAGTAAACCCGGTTACTTTCCTGCCTTTTACCAGCGGTGTGCCATCGGCGTTTTTCACATCACGCAGAACACCTGGCGCGTGACAAACCAGCGCCACCGGCTTACCAGCCTGCAGGGTTTGCTCAATCAGCGAAATGGAGTGTTTGTCGTTTGCCAGATCCCATAAAGGACCATGACCGCCCGGATAGAAAACGGCATCAAACGTTTCCTGATTAACCGTATCAAGCCTCACGGTCGAAGCCAGCGCGGCCTGAGCTGCAGAGTCCGCATGAAAACGGCGAGTTTCATCAGTCTGAGAATCCGGCTCATCACTTTTTGGATCGAGTGGAGGCTGTCCGCCCTTCGGTGAAGCCAGGGTAATTTCAGCGCCCGCATCCAGGAATGCATAATAAGGTGCCGCAAGTTCTTCCAGCCAGAAACCGGTCTTCTTGCCAGTGGTGCCCAACTCATCATGCGAGGTCAAAACCATTAAAATTTTCATTTATGCTCCGTATAACAGTCAGTCGGTCTCACGTGTAAGGATAGTCAGAACCAGCGCGTGAACCGCTATCTTCTGTGTTGACCCGTTAATCATGGCGCGTTTCAGAATATTTATGAAATTTATTTCTTTAATTTTAGATATTCACATAGAATTATAACTTAATGAAATATGATCTGAATTTACTGCCAGTTTTGCTGGTTATGATAGAAGAGCGCAACGTCACTCGCGCCGCAGAGCGGCTGGGTATTACCCAGCCGGCACTTTCTAATGCATTAAACCGGCTGCGGGAAACGCTCAACGATCCCCTGTTTATCCGCGAGCGCTACGGTATGCGCCCGACACCGAAAGCGGAACAGCTGGCCCAGGTGGTCGGTACTGCCCTGTCATCCATCGACAAGGTGATCCTTGGTCAGCAGGACTTTGATCCGCTGCACGCCACCCGACTCTTTACCCTCGCACCTAACAGCTATGTTGAATTCATCATGATGCCTGCCATTGTGGCGCGTCTTCATGACTGCGCACCCGGTATCAGGCTTCGCCTTACCCCTTTTGGCAACGACGTAACGGAAACCGGCGTAATTTCAGGCAATACTGATATGGTGCTGGGTCGTATCGTTGAACCTCCTGATAATCTGGTTGTGCAGCACCTGATGAATGAAGGTCTGGCATGTGTGATACGCGCAGATCATCCGCTGGTAGGCGAAAACCTCAGCGCAGAACAGTATGAGCAGCTCAAACACGTTAATGTCCTGCCGCCTGGCCGCATGCGCGCAGGTTTATATCAGGCACTTGAAAAGCGCGGCCTGCGTCGGCAGGTTGCCGTGTCAGTGACACATTTTCTGGCTGTACCGGAGATGATTGCGGTCACGGACTACTGCGCGACCCTGCCTCGCCTGATCTGTCAGCATCTTTCCCGAGATCAGCGGCTCAGAATTGTTCCCGCGCCTGTTGATCTCGGCATTTTTCCGGTTGAAATGGGGTGGCATGCGCGCTATCGCGACGATCCTGCACATCGCTGGTTCAGGGGTTTAATTGCAGAAACAGCCCACGCGCTGGCCGACCCTCAAATAAAGAGTTAGCACGCTCACCGCTTCCTGACTAATAGTTAATTTTGATAGGGTTAACAGGGGTTACTACTGTCCCCATCGGAGGCTAATACCCTTGACATGCTACCCGCAGATCAGTACATGCCGGTGTTAGCAACGTCCGCTTTTGGCACAAAGCGGACGCGCATGTCAGGTCCGCTATGAGCGAGGAACGGACATTGAGTGCAAAAGAACAGCAACACGCGATAATGGGGCTGGCTTTATCTTGTTTTGTGAGCCTGACATTACCGGGCATTACGACATTTCATGTATAAGAAATATTTCCCCAGAGCACGGTACGCATGAAAAATTCTATGTTCAGATTTTCCCCGACATTTTTACTCTTTTTGCTTGCCTCTTCAGCCACCGCACAAAATATCTCCCCCGAAATTACGACGCAATTTGGTAAGGTCAAAGGCGAAGACCATCACAATACGCTGTCATGGACCGGTATTCCTTATGCGAAAGCCCCGGTCGGAGAACTGCGCTGGAAAAAACCGGTTTCTCCGGACGCATCAAACACCGTCTTCGATGCGACCCGGCCCGCCGCCGACTGTATCCAGGTATCCCCTAACGGAGTCAAAGGTAATGAGGATTGCCTGAATCTCAATATCTATCGCCCAACTGGGACCAGCACCCCGCTTCCGGTGCTGGTTTATATACACGGCGGCAATAATCAGCTGGGCAGTTCCAGTGAGTTTGCTCCGGCGTTTATCGCTGAAAAATACAATGCTGTGATTGTTACCGTAAATTATCGTCTGGGCGCACTCGGCTTTAATCCATTAAAAGCCCTTAACGATGGCAACCCGCTGAATGATTCCGGAAACTACAGCTTACTCGACATCAAAAAATCACTGGAGTGGATCAAAGATAATATTCAGGCTTTTGGTGGTGACACAAATAATATTACCGTCTCCGGATTTTCGGCTGGCGGCAGAGACGTGATGGCGATGCTTATATCACCCTATTTTAAAAATACCTTCGACAAAGCCATTGTTTTCAGTGGCGGCATGACCACCTCTGACAAACATGAAGCGGAAAGCGTGTTCGCGCAAAGACTAGCACCTCTGGTAGTCAAACATGGCATTAAACCAGATGCCGGAGCGGCGAAAATCTGGCTCCTGTCAGGCTCGCCAGAGGTCCGTCATTTTCTCTATCAGCTCCCCGCCGCAGAACTGGCAATGCTGTTTGGCGATGCGGGGATTCGCATGAATCAATTTCCCCATCTCTACCGCGATGGTGTGGTGATCCCGAAGGATGGCTTTGAGACCAAAAAATATAATGCCGTCCCAGCCATTATGGCCACAGGGCAACAGGAGTTTTCTTTCTTCGCCCGTAACGACCCTATGTTTGCCACACAGGTGAAAGACGGTACGCTTGAAAACAACACCACCCTGCTGAATAAATACACCTTTGCAAATCACTATGGCGGGCTGCTATACAGCCTGTTTAATGTTAATCAGTCTGCTGAGGTGATGTATAAAAATTATCACGCGCCGCTGTATGGCATGGAGTTCCGCTATGGCACGGATGCGTTTGTTACTGGTGACAAATTATCCGCCATTGGTTCTTTCCACGGCGTGTTTATGCCTTTTTGGGATAAAGATAAGTATGCTGAATTTACGCAGGATGCGCTGAAGCTAAAAGGCTCCAGGGCACTAGGAGAATCTTTTAATACCTACATTAAAAACTTCCTGGCAACAGGGTCACCAAACGATCAGACCCTTCCGGAATGGAAGAAATGGACTCCGGAAAATGCAGCTGCGGGGGAATCACTTCTGATGATGGATGCCAACAGGCAGAAAGCCATCATCTACATGAGCAACAAGACCTATAGTTATAAAGATATTCTCACCCGCATTGAGCAGGACAACTCCTTGTCAGCTGTAGACAAAAACTTTGTTATCAAAAACGTGCTGAACAATCGCTGGTTCAGCGCACCGCTTGATCAACACTTTAGCCACTAATCCGATGCCTCCTGCTATTGCAGGAGGCAAATTTTTACTCAGCGAGCGAACTGTAGATTATTTTGCGTACTTTGCTGTTATTAGCTCCTGTTAATGTGCCACCGTATAGCTTTGCCGCAACCTTCATTCCAGGGCTTCCAGCATCACCCCTTCGGTTTGCGACACATTACGCTGAATGTAAATCGTGCTCTGTGCTCAGATGACGCCATATCGATTTAAACGCCAGAGCCCGAAAGCTGATTGATGTGATTTCTCTTTTTCTCGCTGGCTCTGGTCATAAAATCTGGCTCAGTATGCTGAGTTAACCGCCTTTGCAGTCTTTTTCCCGAATGTCTGCCGAACGAACTTCACACACTGCCAACTTGTTCAATTAAACCTATCAACCTGACTGCACCAGCCTGGCATTAAACTGAAGACAACGCTGACAACGGTAAGTGCGTAGTCCGCTATGAGCGAAAAGCGGTCATGAACCCTGAAGAATATGCAAAATTTGAGGAATGGCAGGACGACCCTACACAACGACTGTGGAATATGTGGACATACGTGCATGTGCGTGACGTTGCGCAGTCCATTGAGATTGCCATTGAATATGATGCGCGGGGTAAGGATGAATTTTTTATTCCCAGCGACGTAACTTGCATGCGTACACCTACCCAGGAGCTGCTGGAGAGATATTATCCTCATACTGAATGCCGCAAACAATTTGAAGGAAATGAGTCGGTGCTTTCCAGCGAAAAAGCGATGCGCGTGCTGGGCTACAAGCCTCAACATCGCTGGATGGATAAGTCGTAAAGGCATCTGGAAGGCGCTCTTCAGGATAATAATAAGCCTGTGATCAGCGCCTTCACCTTCAGCCGGTTGCAGACAGGTTTTCTGCAATCGCTCCGGCTGAGTATTGCCAGTCTTTAATCAGACTGGAATGTCCTGGTCGTTCAAAAACGTAATCATGTGTTTAGCCAGTTCCTGAGGATTTTCCTCAGGGATCCAGTGCCCGCTGTGTTCTATCACCACATGCTCCCAGTTTTCTGCAACTTCTGCCATCATTCCTGGCATTATTCTGGTGAAGTCACTTCCCTCTCCAGTCGCTGCCAGTAAGGGCATCTGCAGTTTGCCTTGGCTGATGACAGCTCTGTTATCTTCTGCATCCTTTCTAAAGGCGCGATAAAGCTCAAAGCCTGCACGCATTGCGCCGGGCTGGCTGAAAGCCCGGACGTAATGTTCAAAAGCAGCTCTGTCGATTGCCTGATAGTCCCATGCCAGATCGTGAAAAAAACGCTCCAGATAGAAGGCCTCATTTCCACGCGTCAATGCCTCCGGAACATCTCTTGCCTGATGGAAATGGAAGTGCCAGCAACGTGTATCATCCGCATTCGCAGTATCAAAACCAGCCGTACCCGGAATTGGCGCCTCCATAAGAACCAGCTTTTTAACACGCTCCGGGAAAAAAGCCCCCATAGCAAATGCAACCATCATGCCAATATCATGGCCTGCAACGTATACTGGCCCTGATATTTGTTGCTCGTTCAGTATGCTGACCATATCAGACGCCAGTGTCTTTTTATCGTAGCCACAGACGGGGCGGGATGAACGTCCTGCTCCACGCATGTCAGGAATTATCAGTTTAAACCCTGCCTCTGTCAGGGGTTGAATCATACGGCGCCAGGCCAGCGAGGTCTGGGGATAGCCGTGGATCAGGAGCAAGATTTTTTCCCCGTGACCTTCAGTTGAGTAACCGATTTTTACATTCTGTTCTGTCTCAAGTGAGAACACATCAGGCATTGTCAGATCTCCTTATAAAAAACTCCGGTCGTAGGGGCGCATAAACGACCGTAACGAATTATCGGAAAGCTGGCTGTGCATCCAGAGTAAAATGCATACAATCCTTTTATCTGGATCAGAACAGCCAGAGTAACTTGTCCGCTTTACCGCGCAGAGACGGCTTACGGTTGTTGAATGCAAAATTACCAGTCCTGACGCGTGGGATGGATCACGATATCGTTAATGGTAAGATCTTTCGGCTTATCGAGCACGAAAGCGACGGCATCAGCCACCTGCTCAGGTGTAATGGCAATTTCATTGAGTTTTTGAGCAGCTTCTTTGCCTTTGCTGTTATTTACTTTGTCGGCCCAGCCCGTATCGATAACGCCCGGACTGACCATAGACACCTGAATGCCGTTCGTCACGCCAACTTCTTTTCTCAGGCTTTCGGTGACGCCGCGGATAAAAAATTTGGTTGCGCTGTAAACGCCGCTGGATGCACCAGTGTGCAGGCCCGCGACGGAGCTCATATTGAGAATATGACCGCGTTTCTGTTCCAGAAACACCGGCAGCGTGGCTGCTATGGCATTCAGATAGCCGTGAATATTGGTGTCAATCATCTTATTCCAGTCTTCTACTGCCACATCTGCCCAGTCGGAAAAAAGCATCAGCCCCGCATTATTGATGAGATGATCAATACGTCCGTATTTGTCTGTCACGCCACTAATCAGGTTAAATACATCCTGCTTGTCCGTTACGTCTGTAATGCGAAACTCTGCATGCCCACCCTTTTCGTTAATCTCATCTGTTATTTTTTTCAGTTTTTCTTCACTTCGCGCAGCAAGGACAATACGGGTGCCGGACTGCGCAAGCCTGCGAGCGGTAGCCGCTCCAATACCTGACGATGCACCGGTAATGACAGTGACGGTCTCTTTATTCAACGACATATATAAAACACTCCTGGCTTTAAGTTGACTAAAAAAATGAATGCATATGTTTGTTATGAAATATGGAAAAGCAACGCACAAAGTGTGGCATTAATTTCAGAAAAACCATTTTAATCCACTCAATATAGCATTGAATAAAAATCAACTATTGCAGTATATTGATTTTATTGAGTTTTTTATTTAAATCTCTGTCAGAGGTATTTCTTAGTCCTTTTCCGGCTTCAACTTCTCATTTTACCTGCCAGGCTTACCGTGAATTCACAAATAAAGGAAAGAGAAATGAGCAAGAAACTGGCTTTTATTACCGGGGCATCTAACGGAATTGGGTTTGAGCTGGCAAAAATCTTTGCCAAAAATGGTTACGATATTATTGCTGTGGCAAGAAATGAAGAGAAGCTGAACAATGCATGTAATGAGTTTCGTCAGTCTGGGGGCACCGTGCACGCCTTCTCAGCCGATCTCAGCCGCTTTGAAGAAGTTGAGTTGCTTAAAAAGAAAATCGATGACGGCGGGCACCACATTGACGCTCTGGTTATTAACGCTGGGCAGGGACTGGGTGGCTGTTTTATCGGCGGCACCGAACTTGAAAAAGAGCTTCAGCTCATCCGCTTGAATGTTGATTCTTACGTACATATGTCCAAAATTTTCTTGCCGGACATGATTAAGCGGGGCGGGGGACATGTTCTCATGACCTCTTCTGTTTCAGGTACGGCGCCTATCCCTTTTGAGGCTGTTTACGGGGCGTCAAAAGCCTTTGTTAACTCATTTTACTGGGCGATCCGTAATGAGCTAAAGGGCGCAGGCCTGAACATGACTCTCCTGATGCCTGGCGCTACTGAGACTAACTTCTTTAAAAACGCTGGCCAGTCCGATACCAGCGTTGGCGCCGCTCAGACGACCAAGCCAGCGGAAGTGGCAGAACGGGCCTGGTATGCCCTGATGAGTGGGCATGAGTATGTATACGGTAATGATGAGGCTGAGCATGAGGGAGATGTGCTGAATCGTCTGCAAAGCGAGTCGCAAAAAGCGCAGCGTCATCGCATTATTTCTGAACCGGGTTCAGCCAGTAAAAAATAAGTTATTTTACCGGTAAATGAACATTGTATCGGCCGGTCTGAAGATCGGCCGATACTTAATCTGCAATGACATAAATAAAAAAATAAGGCGGCATCATGGTGTATAGATTACAGATTCAATCTGTACATTTCTCCAGCTTTTTCCGGGTTCTCATCATCAAAGTGTTACCACTCCATTTTTAATGAGGCGTAAATACAGCCATTTTAAAACTCATCTCCTGCCAGTAGCAGATGATATATTCGCAAGAGCATTATAAGAAGGCATCGGCAAGCACATAAAACGCCATCCGAAACGCACGGTTGCTGACGTTCTCGTTATATTGCATTTTCCCCGGAATATCCGCACGCGGATAGGTAAATGAATGCACCGCCCCTGCGTAATTTACCAGCTGAAAGCCTGCACCTGCAGAAGCCATTTCATGACTGAACTGCGCAATCTGATCCGGAGAAACGAAGGGGTCGCCCGCCCCGTTAAGAACTAAAACCTGTCCTCTGATATCCCCTCTGACGGCCGGCTGTTGCGTACTGAGTGTCCCATGAATACAGACAGTAACGCGCAACGGCGCCCCACTGCGGGCAAGTTCCAGCACACAGTGGCCACCGTAACAAAAGCCTATGGCTCCGAGTCTGGACGCATCTGTCAGGGGATTTGCAGCCAGGGCCTGGAGTGCGGCTTTCATCCTGTTTCGTTCTTCAGCCGTATCCTTGAGCGCATTCATTTCAGCTGAAGCCTTTTCCGCGGTGGCAGGCAGAGAGCCATATAAATCGGCAATCAGGACAATATAGCCTTCCTGTGCCACTCTTACCGCATGCTCTCTGTTCGACTCAGTAATGCCCATCATGTTTGGCGCAAGAACGATACCCGGACGTTGCCGCTGACTGTCGGCGTCATAGACAAGAACGCCCCTAAGTCGTGTTTCGCCACAACAGTAAAAAGTCTCTTTTTGTATAATACTCATTTGTCCTTCCTGCCCTCAGATAAACGCGATCGTCAAAACCGGGCCAGCGCCCGACATTACTGGCAACCGTAGTTTATTTATTCATCCACTGGCTGAATGCGCCTTTCCACTGGAAATGCCAGCGGGACAACGCAGGCCGGTTTTCGATAATGTCCTGAAAGGACCAGGTAATACGCTTTGCATCCATTTCGGGGCTGACAGCGTTATCCGGACAGATAATATAAAAATCGCCCTGCTCATAGCGCTCTACAAAGTGTTCGATTACCTGGTCAGGCGTCCACGCCTCAGCCGGCTTACTGTCTTTATCCGGCTGCATACCCGGAAAGTTCATATCAGTCCAGGTAAAGCCAGGAACCAGCAGGTGCGCGGTTATCCTGTCTCCGGCTACGTTTCTCAGCTCATGCGCCAGCTGTTCAGTCAGCACCTTGATACCAGCCTTCGCTGCGCTGTAAGCCGCGTTTCCAGGTGGTGTAGTGATACCTTCTTTTGAGCCCAGGTTCACAATAGCCGCCCTTTTGTTCATACCCAGCATGGCGGGTACAAAAAGGTGCTGCACTGTAACCATGGAGAGGAGGTTCGACTCTATCTGAATGCGCCAGTCCGCAGGTGCATCCCATGGCCCGCCGCCCTGCTTTATGCCGGCGTTGTTCATCAGCAGTGCCACCTCGCCGAACTCATTCAAGGTAATGTCCCGCAGACGCATCAGATCCTGTTCGTTCGTGACGTCCCCTGTGACCAGCCGGTATTCAGTGTTCAGTGTCTTTGCCAGAGCCTCCAGCGCAGCGCAATCACGATCAAACAAACTCAGGCGCATACCTTCCTGCGCAAAGCGACGTGCGGCGGCGGCGCCTATTCCTTTTGCCGCACCGGTAATGACCGCAACGCGGCCAGCCTTAATTACTGATTCAGTCATGACTGACTCCTTCTGGTGATGTGTACTGAGAGAAACATCAGGACAAGTGCAATGACGGCAAAAGCTGCGCCAACCCAGCCCGTTGAAATCCACGATCCGCCGGACGCGATGGCCAGCCCGCCAAATGCCGCACCCAGCGCATTAGAAATATTAAACGCGCTGTGCGTGAGCGATGAGGCAAGTGTCTGTGCGTCACCGGCAATGTTCATCATGTGTGACTGCAGTGCAGGCACCAGCGAGAACCCGTTACCCAGTAAAAAGAGCGTAATGAGCGCAGGTACTTTCCATTGGGATACCAGGGCGAACAGAGCAAGCGTAATCAGATTCCAGAACAACATGCCGTAAATGGCCGGTACAGGAGCCTTGTCGGCCACCCGTCCACCAATAATATTGCCCGTTGCCATTCCCACGCCCCAGAGCACCAGAATCCACGGAACTGACGAAAGCTTAAATCCGCTCACCTCTGTCAGAGCTGGCGTAATAAAACTGTATACGGCGAACATGCCAGCAAAGCCTACAGACGCTACAGCAAACGTCATAAGTACTTGGGGGCTGCGCAAAGCACTCAGCTCTTTCAGGGGGGAGGCTTTGCGATCGGCCGGCACCGCTGGAACAAAAAGCGAGACCATAACGCCGGTCAGCACCAGACCGGCAGTGACCACCGAAAACGACATCCGCCATCCGAGCGATTGTCCTGCCCAGGTTACCAGCGGCACACCTGCAACATTCGCAATGGCAAGGCCGAGCATGACATAACCGATATAACGCGCTTTTTGTTCTGCAGGCACCATGGATGCAGCAACGAGGGCAGCAACGCCATACCACGCGCCGTGAGGTAGCCCGGCAATAAAACGCGCTGAGAGCATAGATGAATAGCTCCAGGCTGCAGCACTACAGCCGTAGCCGATAAGCGCAATAACAAGCAGCAGCAGCAGCAGCGCCTTTCGTGGTAAGCGCGCAGCCAGTACAGCGATAGCCGGTGCACCAATAACCACGCCTGCAGCATAGGCACTGATATAGGCTCCGGCAGCAGGCACTGAAACACCGGTTCCTTTAGCAAGGGCGGGAAGCAGACTCATCGGCGCAAATTCACCGGTTCCTATACACAGTCCACCGGAGCCAAGAGCAAGCATGGCAGGGAGCAGGCCAGAAGGGGCTTTCACCCGACTCTGCCCGTCGCTGTATGTGTGTTCGGTCATAACCTGAGCGCCTCCAGAAGCTGAAAGATTGTCACTTCAGTTAGTCAGGAATCCTGAAAGGGAACCGCTGCTCTTTGAAGAACAGCAGTTCTCAGCCAAAAGGGCTGATATTATCTCTGTTAGCGGTTAAGCTGAGAAAATGCAGTGATATAGTTGAAACTAAGTAAACTATAACTCAGCTCCAGGCCGATATTGTTGAAATAGATACCTTGATTCATTGACTTATATTCAACCATAGTGGCCAGGTTACGGTGCGTGTAATGTAATGAAGGTAATTTCAGAAGGTTTTCCCAGTCGCAGCGGGAACCCATTCCACAGTCCGGCACCATTACTGACGTAAAGTGCCATATCCCCGACCTGATAGAGGCCTGACACAAAACCGTTATTCGCAGGTGCTGCGACTGTATCAAGTCCACTAATCATGCCGCCGTGAGTGTGACCTGAGAGCTGAAGACTTACGCCGGTGATCGCGCTGTATGCAGCAGAGCCTGGCCGATGATTCAGCAGGATTACAGTGTCTTCTACGGACTCTCCACTTAGTGCTTTCATAAGGTCAGGTCCCTCGCCGCCATACTCAGGCGCTACTTCATCAGTTACGCCAGCCAGAACAATCGAGGTGCCACCTTTTGACAGACGGACATGTGAGTTGTTGAGGAAACGCAGGCCAAGCCGTGTGTATTCCTCCGTCCAGGCGGCAGCGTTGAAGTAATATTCATGATTACCCGTAATGGCATATACCCCATAAGGCGCCTTCAAAGAGGACAGGGGGGATACATCAGCCCGGCGGTTCCTGACCGTCCCGTCAGCTATATCACCGGTAACTACAATCAGATCAGGATGAAGTGCATTGGCCTTATCCATCACGCTCTGCATCCATGAATGAGGCAGGAGGCGGCTGGCATGAAGATCGGTCAGTTGCACAATGGTAAAGCCATCAAATTCACGCGGCAGCTTCCTGAGCGTAAGTTCAGAACGTTGTACACCAGGCGTTTTTACGGCGTTATGCACACCCGCTGCGGCAAGCAGACATGAAGCAACCAGCATTAGCATCCTTCCACCCGCTCTGCCTGTAACGGAACGATGTAGAAAGACACGACAAAAAATAAAACAGCTGTCCTGAAGCAACAGCATGATGGCTAAAAATATAACGCTGCCAAAAATCCATCCAAGAACGATCATGATCGGTTGGGGCAGTTCGGGAGAAAACATCGTGCCAAAGACGAGACGGCTCAGTAAATGAAATTCACATACTACCGCTATAAAAAGGACCAGTAACATCTGGATTTTATTACTGCATTTCAGCTTCTTTATAAAGCGCAGGTATACATACACTGCCGGGAGCAGTGTCCATACGTGAAACATCCTTTCATCTCCAGACTGAAATGTAACCGTCCGACTGTCACAGAGACATTGTACTGGTTGCATATAATTTGTGAATTTAACTAAACTTATTACCTTTGAGATCGGGTTATATTTAGTGTCCTGCAATGGGGCGTTGAATTTTTCTCACGTATAGAAGGCGCTTTTATGTCAGTCACACCTACTCCCCGTCTTTCACGTAGCGATCTGGCAGATTTGAATGCTTTTCGCGTTGTTGAACGATTACGCAGCTTCACCAAAGCTGCCGTTGAGCTTGGGATCACCACCTCTGCTCTCAGCCACGCAGTGCGTAATCTTGAAACGCGCCTGGGTGTTCGGTTGCTGAACCGTACGAGCCGTACGGTTGCTCCGACCGAAGCGGGTGCAAGCCTGGCCCTGCGGCTGGATGCAGGCTTTCGTGAAATAGGGGACGCTTTAGACGAAATTAACCGGATGCGTGATCGGCCAGTCGGGCGGTTACGAATGAACGTCCTGAGTGACGGGGCAAGGTTAATTATGGCTCGTCACCTGCCGAAATTTCTGAGTCAGTATCCAGAAGTTGAAGTAGAAGTCAGCGTTGATGATCGAATGGTGGATATTGTTTCTGAGGGGTTTGATGCTGGCATTCGATTTGGCGGGACAGTTCCTGAGGATTTAGTTGCCGTCAAACTGGGCCCTGAATTGAAATGGGTTGCCGTCGCGTCTCCGCGTTACCTCTATCATCGTTCCCTTCCTGCCACGCCGGATGATTTGCGCGCTCACTCCTGTATTCAGCTGCGAACGGGCCAGGGGATAATCTATAAATGGGAATTCAGCAAGGGGGATGATGATCGTGCAATCGATGTCCCTGGACAGATTTGTGTCAGTGAGACAGCGTTAGCCATTGAGCTTGCCCTTGCAGGAACCGGCATTGCGTATTGTCTGGAAAACCGGGTATCACATTATATCCGGGAAGGCAGTCTGAGGATCGTGTTGCCTGACTGGGCTCCAATAGAACCGGCTATGCATCTGTATTACCCTGGACACCGACGCATTCCTCAGGGGCTAAGAGAGCTCATTGATGTGTTGCGCGAAGAAATTGCGGCTGAAAGCCGCAGCAATGAGGGGCGGCCATAAATCTGGCAGTATTCCTGATTTTCATTAGATCACTATACGTGGCGGCGCTGCTGCCGCAAGAGTTGACCTGTTCAGTTCAGTAGTGTCCGCTTCTGGCACAAAGCGGACCATGTATTCGTTCGGATTGAATAGTGTTACGTATCATCTGCTTTATCCAGATTTATCCAGAGTCGTAAATTATCTTTTCAGCTGTATACCCAATCCTTTTGGTCCCTGAACATAGCATTGAGTATCGTTATGAATTTTCTGATACAGGCTGTGATCGCGACTTTTTTTACTTTTCCACGTGCAATGAGTGATGTATAGAAGTCTTTAATCTGAGGGTTATATCGAACCGCTGAAAGCATCGCCATATATAGTGTTGCCCGCTGGCCAGCCCTGCCTCCCCAGATAGCCCTTTTCCCGCGAAGTTGCCCGCTGTCTCTGTCATACGGGCATACACCAACCAGCGCCGATATCTGCCTGCGCGTCAGCGCTCCCAGCTCAGGAAGTTGGCTCAGGATAGCCGCCTGAGTTACTGGCCCAATACCCTTAACTTTTTCAAGCATTTTTCGTTTTGTAGAAAGTGCAGTGTTCTGATTAAGCTGGTATTTTATTTCCTGGTCCAGAGTATCAATCTGTGAGTTAAGCCAGGCAATGTGCTCTGCAATACCCATCTCAATATATGCCCCGTTTTTTTCCTGCAGCCTGTTAGCTTCCATGACACGATTCTGTACCAGTTGACGCCGCCGGGTAAGAAGCAGTGCCAGATCCTGTAGCTCTTTTTCCTTGGCAGGTCTGAATTCCGGTTTCATACGACGACCATATTCGCAGATTATCCTGGCATCGATAGAATCACTTTTTGCCACCTTTCCCATTGCCCGGGCAAAATTCTTTATCTGTCGCGGGTTAATGACAGCAACAGACAGACCAGCTGAAATCAGCATTGATTCAGCAAGAGAGTGATACCGGCTTGTAGCCTCCATGATAACGCCTGATACATGAAGGCCTTCCAGCTCCGTCAGCAGCTGCATGATGCCGGATGCGGAATTGTCCACATGAATCAGTCGCTCGCAGGTATCAATAAAGACATCTAAAGCGAACTTTGAGACGTCAATACCAACAGTTGTTTTATCGCTCATTTCAGTTCTCCCTGCCTTGCAGATACGGGCTTCTGATGCACCAGGCAATTGTTCGGGCTATAGCTGAAAGTGATGCTGCGCTTAGTGCTCACCCGCGGGCTTGTTAATCCCTGGATGTCGATCGTGCTGCAGCATCAGTAAAAACACAGGATAAGTTTAGACCCATCCCGGTTCTGCTTTAAACATACAAGGATGGCGAGCGAAGCGATCTCTTGAACACGAGCGGCCGGGCTAAAGTGAAGTCACGGCACCGGCCGCAGTCCGCACGGACCCGGTTTTCTGCCCTGTCCCGCCGCAAGGCGGAATATAGCGGCGCGCAGCAACTTCCTTATTTCATTCTGTCCACAGCCCGGGTGCATACCCTGGCTATAACCCTGTGGACAAAAGCGCAGCAGCGGCAGTATCCGCGCACAGACAGCAGGCGGTCATAAAATGACCGCCTGCTGTCTGTTATTTCAGGTGCCCGCGCATCTCGGCAGCGCGCCTGTACAGCGCCACAAGTTCGGTATCGATCTGCTCGATCAGCATTCCGGCCATTTTCTGTGCCGGCGCCGCGCCGCGGAACAGATGCCGCTTAGTCATATCCCGTAACCGCAGGTGAAACTCGTAAAGTGATTCTTCCAGATCGTTAATGTCGTCGGTAAGCTCGGTGTTGTCAGTTGTCATTATCTGGTCTGTCATGGTGCTGTCCTCTTGGTCTGGTTACGGAAAATGTTATGCGGCATGGGCAGAACGGGCGGCGCGCAGTTCTCCCAGGCGGCGCAGGCCGGCGGTATGGTATTGCTCAAGCAGTTCGATACCGATCCAGCGGCGGCCACACTGGTCTGCGGCAACGCAGGTCGAGCCGGAGCCTGCAAACGGGTCCAGAATTAAATCTCCGGGTTTCGTGAAGGTTTCGATCAGCGGCTGTAACACGCTCACCGGCTTTTCGGTCGGGTGGTGCCGGTTGCCCGTGTACTGCCAGGGCATCACGTCAGGTAAGGGCTTAGCCGGCAGCGGTGGGCGCCCTTTGGCCAGCAGGTAGGCGCTTTCATGCTGATACCCGACAAATGCCGATTTCGATGCGTAGGTTTTGGTGAATACAAGGTGCCCGACGACACGAAAGCCCGCCGATTTCCATGCCTGCATGAAGACGTCCACGCGGTTCCAGCCGTAGAAACTCACCGCCAGGCTGTTGTTTTTGAGCACGCGATACATTTCATGGCTGGCCGGCAGCACCCAATCGTCGCTCACGTCATTAGCGATTGAGCGGCCGGAGCGGTCCTTAAAGCCAACGAGGTATGGTGGATCGGTCAGAATGAAGTCGATGCTGTCGTCCGGAAAGCCGGCCATGATCTCTACGCTGTCGCCACGCATGAATCGGGACATATTTC